>CAMYJX010000003.1:5220-55711 GCA_947258825.1 uncultured Pseudomonadales bacterium | reverse complement strand
GCCCCGACGGAGGTCGCCATCGAGGAGGTCTTTCTGTGTTCCAACCCCGCATCGGCTCTGAAGCTGGAACAGGCCAGAGGCGCCGCCATCGCTGCCGCCGTGGCGCACGGGTTGCCGGTATCTGAATATGCCGCGCGCCGGGTCAAACAGGCGGTGGTGGGAACCGGACGGGCCGGCAAGGAACAGGTTCAGCACATGGTCCGTGTGCTGCTCACCCTTCCCGGCATCCCCTCGGCGGATGCGGCGGACGCCCTTGCGATTGCCATTTGTCACGTCAATACTTCGCGCGTGAATACGCGCGCAACGCCTTAGGGATTATCACCGTACCGCCATGATCGGCCGAATCAGGGGTCAACTCGTCGAGATAAGCGGCAACGCCGTCCTGGTGGACGTTGGTGGTGTCGGTTATGAGCTGGAAGTGACCGTCGGTACGCTGAGCCAGCTGCCGCAGATGAAAAAGCAGGACCACCCGGTTGCTCTGTACACCCATTTCGTTGTTCGGGAAGACGCTCAGCAGCTCTACGGCTTTGCCTCGAGGGACGAAAGGGACCTGTTTCGCGCGCTCATCAGGATCACCGGCGTCGGCCCCAAGCTGGCCCTGGCTCTGATTTCGAGCGTCAGCCTGGTTGAGCTTTCCGCCTGCGTTCAGGCAGGCGACGTGGCGGTGCTGACCCGGGTTCCCGGTGTCGGGCGCAAGACGGCGGAACGACTGCTGGTCGAGTTGAAAGATAAGCTCCCGGCGCTGAGCCCTCAGGAAATCGCCCTGGCGCAAGGTGCGGATGGACAGGCGGCTGGCGAGGCGGAAGAGGCCCTGGTGGCCTTGGGATACCGGCCGGCCGAGGCGGCTCGCATGATAGGCGGGGTCAAAAACGACGGCGCATCGACGGAAGAGATGGTGAGGGCTGCGCTTCGTCTGGCGGCTCGTGCCGCCGAGGGCGCTGCATGAGCATCGAGCCGGATCGCCTGGTCGAGGGCACCGTCCAGGGTGGCGAGCAGCAGATCGATCGCGCGCTGAGACCCGGCAGGCTCGACGAGTACATCGGGCAGCGGGCGGTGAAGGAACAGATGGAAATTTTCATCCAGGCGGCCAGGCGCCGGGATGAGCCGCTGGATCACACGCTGATTTTCGGGCCGCCGGGGCTCGGCAAGACCACGCTTGCCAACATTATTGCCAACGAGATGGGCGTCGCCATCAAATCCACTTCCGGTCCCGTGCTGGAACGGCCCGCCGAACTGGCAGCCATGTTGACCAACCTGGACGCGGGCGACGTGCTGTTCGTGGATGAGATTCATCGTCTGAGCCCGGTGGTGGAGGAGATCCTGTATCCGGCGATGGAGGACTTCCAGATCGACATTCTGATCGGCGAGGGGCCCGCCGCCCGATCGCTGAAGCTGGATCTGCCTCAATTCACCCTCATCGGCGCGACTACCCGGGCCGGATTGCTGACATCGCCGTTACGGGATCGGTTCGGCATCGTGCAACGACTCGAGTTTTACGCTGTCGAAGAACTCAGTGAGATTGTTACCCGCTCAGCCGCAAAGCTACGCCTGTCCGTACGCGAGGCCGGTGCGGGCGAAGTGGCGAAACGTTCCCGTGGCACGCCGCGGATTGCCAACCGCCTGCTGCGCCGGGTTCGAGATTTTGCCGAGGTGCGGGCAGATGGCGTCATTTCCAGAGAAGTCGCCGATGAGGCGCTGAATATGCTCAACGTGGACAGGAAAGGGTTCGACGTGATGGACCGACGGCTGCTGGAGACCATCATCGACAAATTCTCCGGCGGTCCGGTGGGCCTGGATTCACTTTCCGCGGCGATCAGCGAGGAGCGGGATACCATCGAGGATGTGCTTGAGCCGTTCCTCATTCAGCAGGGATTTCTGATGCGCACGCCCCGCGGCAGGGTGGCCACCGAGAAAGCCTATCTGCACTTCGGCCTGAAGTTGCCGGAGCCCGTCACGAGCGCGGCGCAATCAGATAGCGCCGATCAAACGCCACTGGGCCTCGACTGAGGAAACCGCATTGCCCGAACAGCTTTCTATATTCGAACTCATAGCCAACGCGAGCCTGCTGGTTCAGGCGGTGATGGGCCTGCTGCTGCTTGCGTCGCTTGCGTCATGGGTCATGATTTTTCAGCGATTCTTCGCCCTTCGCCGGGTGCAGAGAGAGATGGAGGATTTCGAAGATCATTTCTGGTCGGGCATAGATCTGCGGCAGCTGTTCAGCGACCTGGAAGGGGAGGACCACCTGACCGGCATCGAAGGCTTGTTCGTCAGCGGCTTCAAGGAATACACCCGGCTGACGGAGCAGGGCTCCGGCGATTCGGAATTCGTCATGCAGGGTGTGCAGCGCGCCGTGCGCATCTCTCTGACCCGGGAAGAGGAGCGTCTGGAAACCCATCTTCCGTTTCTGGCAACGGTGGGCTCCACCAGTCCCTACGTCGGTCTTTTCGGCACGGTGTGGGGCATCATGAATTCGTTCCGATCGCTGGCAAACATGAGCCAGGCAACGCTGGCCTCCGTCGCCCCGGGTATTTCGGAGGCGCTGGTGGCGACGGCGATGGGGCTGTTTGCCGCGATTCCCGCGGTTATCGGCTACAACCGCTTTTCCGCCCGGGTCGAGGCCCTGATGAACCGATATCAGGCTTTCAGCGACGAGCTCATCAGCATTCTTCATCGCGTCTCTCATGCCCGAAAATGATGCGGAAAGTGGCACCCTCAGCAGACGGTTTGCAGTGAGCGGGTAGATGGCACGCAAGCGTAAACCCATGTCCGAAATCAATGTGGTGCCGTATATCGACGTCATGCTGGTGCTGCTGGTGATCTTCATGGCTACGGCGCCGCTGCTGACTCAGGGCGTCATCGTCGAGCTGCCGAAAGCGCCGTCGGAACCCATAGCAGAGCAACAGGACGATCCGCTGGTGATATCGGTGCGGGCCGATGGCGCGATATTCGTCAATCTGGGCATTCAGAATGCGGACGACGAGGGAACCCGGGTAACCATTTACAGCCTCGAAGATCAGGCCAGCAAGATTCTGCGTGCGCGGCCGGACGTGCCCGTTTACGTCAAGGCAGATCATGCGCTGGACTACGGCATGGTCGTCGGCGTGATGACGGTGCTGCAGAACGCGGGCGCCGAAAGCGTCACCCTCATCACCGACCCGCCGGAACTGGTGGAGGGTTGAGCCCGCAATGGTCTACACGATCAGGCAGTACGGGTTGCCGCTTGTGCTGGCGCTGGCGCTGCATTCGCTCGCTGTGCTGGCGCTTTACTCCGGCTGGAACCCGCAGCAGGAGACTCGCGTCATCAGACCGCAGATCGTGAAATCGACGCTGCTGGTTCTGGAACCCGAAGCCAAGCCCAGACCCAGCAAAAGAGCGGCTCCGCCTCCGAAACCGGCTGCCGAGTCACAGCCGAAGCCGGATCCGCAGGCAGATCGTCGGCGTAAAGCGGAGGCGGAAGCCCGACAGAAGGCCCAGGCAGACGCGAAGGCCCGGGAGAAAGCGCTGGCCGAAGCTCACGCCAGGGCCCAAGCGGATGCCAAGGCGAGGGCCGACGATCTCAGCCGGGCGCGAGCCGAGGACGCTGCCCGGCAGCAGAAGCTCGAGGCGCTGGCTGAATCTTCTTTTCTGGAGGCGCTGGAGGACGAGGCGCTGGATCTGCAGGCCCAATCCGAGACTGCGGACAGCGAAACCGTGGCGCAGTCGTTCCGGCTGGGCATCTATCAGGCGGTGGTTGGCAACTGGTCTCGCCCGCCCTCCGCTCGAAACGGCATGCAGGCCAAGCTGCGGGTTGAGCTCGTGCCTACCGGCGATGTGGTTGCCGTCAGCCTCGTTGAATCCAGCGGCAACGGCGCTTTCGATCGTTCGGCAGAGGCTGCGGTACGTAAAGCCCGGCGCTTCGAGGTGCCGAAAGATCCGGATCTGTTCGAGCAGTACTTCCGACGTTTCACCCTGTTATTCCGACCAGAGGACCTTTTGCGTTGAAATTGTTTTATCTGACCCTGCTATGGGCATTCGGCCAGGCTGTGCTGGCAGCCGAGAGTCTGGACACCATCATCATCGACGCGGGATACGACAAGCAGACGCGCATCGCCGTAGTACCGTTCCAGCAGGGCCCGGAGTTCGACAACATGCAGACCGTATCCGAGATCATCGGCTTCGATCTTTCCCGCAGCGGCCAGTTCGCGCCGCTGGCGCGGGACGACATGCTGTCGCTGCCCACGGAACCATCTCAGGTTTTCTTTCGCGACTGGCGCATCCTCGGTGTGGAGTACCTTCTGGTGGGAAGCACCAGCACGTTGGCGAACGGTAACACCGCGGTTCGCTACTATCTGTTCGATGTGTTCAACGAGCGACAGATGGTGACCCGCGAAGTATCCGGCACGCGGGCCCAGTGGCGCGACATCGCGCATCGGGTTTCGGATGACGTTTTCGAAGCGATTACGGGCATAAAGGGCGCGTTCTCCACCCGCATTCTCTATGTGCTTGCAAAGAATTCCGGCTCCCCCAGCGCCAGCTACAGCCTGGAGATGGCGGATTCCGATGGCGAGCGTTCGAGAACCCTGTTCTCGTCTGACGAGCCGATCCTGTCGGCCAGCTGGTCCCCGGATGGAAAGAGCGCTGCCTATGTCTCCTTCGAAACGGGTCGCCCTTCCATCGTGCTGCAGAATATTGCCTCCGGTTCCCGGGAACTGATCACTCAGTTTTCCGGTATCAACGGCTCCCCCATGTTTTCGCCGGATGGCCAGCAGATGGCGATGGTTCTTTCCCGGGACGGGAACCCGGAGCTATACGTGATGAACCTGCAGGATCGGCGGCTGCGTCGACTCACCCGCCATCATGCCATCGATACGGAGCCCAGCTGGTCGGAAGACGGCCGCCATCTGCTGTTCACGTCGGATCGCGGGGGCCGTCCCCAGATCTATCAGCTTGAGCTGGCCACCAACCTGGTGGAGCGGCTGACTTTCCAGGGCGACTACAACGCGCGGGCCCGGTTGCTGCCGGGCGGCAAGCATCTTGTCTTTGTCCATCGACGGCAGGGGGTTTTCCACATTGCCTGGCAGGATCTGGAGCGGGACGATGTGCGGGTGCTGACGAAGACGAACCTGGATGAGTCGCCGTCGCTGGCGCCAAACGGCACGATGCTAATCTATGCGACTCAGGATCGGGGTAGAGGTATACTGGCGGTTGTTTCCATCGATGGTCGCGTCAAGTACAGACTCCCGTCTTCCACGGGAGACGTCAGAGAGCCCGCCTGGTCACCGTTCCTCGATGTTCTGACGACCGGTGCTGCCGTTGGAGCGGAGTAAAGCACTGGGGTCGTTTGAGAGCCGCATTGGAATTCCATGTTCTTGCTGCAACGGGCATTTTTGATTTCTAAAGGGCGGGTTGGCAGGATTTTTCCTGGAAACGCTTATCAGGACAGGAGAACAGAATCGATGATTACCTCGAGGTTTGGGAACATCTGCGTCGCGCTGCTGGTCACGCTTGTCCTGGCAGGTTGCGCCAGCGATGGTTCCCAGACGGAACCCACCGTGCCCTCCGAAGCCCCGATGGGAACCCCTGACACCACGCCGCCGCCGGCTTCAGAGCTGGGAACCACCTTTGATGCCAACGGCAACCCGTTTGTTCCGGGCACAACCCGGCTGCTTTCCCGCACGTTTTATTTCGCGTATGACCGCTCGGTACTGGACCCGGACGACCTTGCGTCCCTGGAGATGCATGCCACCATAATGCGCAACAATCCGGACCGGAGCGTGGTCATCGAGGGTCACTGCGATGAGCGAGGAACCCGCGAGTACAACCTGGCTTTGGGAGAGCGTCGGGCGGATGCCGTGCGCAGCTTCCTGCTCTCAGCGGGCGCATCTCCAAGGCAGGTTGAAACCGTAAGCTATGGTGAAGAGCGCCCGGAAGACCCCGGTCACGATGATTCCGCCTGGGCGCGCAATCGGCGGGCGATCCTGATCTATCGCTGACATCGCCGTCGGAACTTGTTCTACTCGAGAAGAGACCCGTGAAAGAACCCTACCGCGCATTGCGAACCCTCGCCTTCGCATCGTTAATTTTATCGTCACCCGCGTTTGGCGCGGCGGCCGTCGAGGAGTCCCGGGCGGATTCCCGCGCGGGCGGAGATGCCTCACGTCTGTCGGAGCTTTTCTATCAGCTGCAGGTGCTCCAGCAGGAGGTCCAGGAGCTGCGCGGAATGGTGGAAGAGCAGAGCTACCAGCTCAATCGGCTTGCTCGCGATCAGCAGGAGCAGTACCTGGATCTCGACCGGCGCATGCAATCCGTGCGGGCGAATGCTCAGCAGCCCGCTGCCGTGGCGATGCCGGAATCCGGCGGCACCGGCGGCGCAGGCGGTCAGAGAGTCGCCACCGCGCCGGCAACCGGCAGCGAGCGCGATGGTTATACCGCGGCTTTCGACCTGATGAAGGCTCGTCAGTTCGATGCGTCGGCGGACGCGTTCAATCAGCTGATCGTCAACTACCCCAACGGTACCTACACCGCTAATGCCTTTTACTGGCTGGGAGAGCTCTATCTGGCCAAAACCGAGTTGGAGAAGGCGCGGCAGTCTTTCGTGCAGGTTACCAATCTCTACGCCGACCATCAGAAAGCGCCGGATGCCCTGTACAAGCTGGGGGTTGTCTATCATCGCCTGGGAGACGATCAGCGAGCCCGTGAGTATCTCGACCGGGCGCGAACCGAGTATCCACAGTCTTCGGCCGCGGGTCTGGCGCAGACCTACCTGGCGGAGCTGCAGTGAACGGCGTTGCCGTAGAAGACAGGCTGCGCATTACCGAGATCTTTCTATCCCTGCAGGGTGAAACCTCCTTCAGCGGTCTACCCACCGTGTTCGTTCGCCTGACCGGCTGCCCCTTGCGTTGCGGCTACTGCGATACGTCCTATGCGTTCAGCGGTGGGAATCTGATGCCGCGTACTGAAATTGTCGATCAGGTTCGCGGCTTCGGCGTTCGGCACGTGACCGTGACCGGTGGGGAGCCCCTGGCGCAACCGGGCGCAGTGCCGCTGCTCGTCACTCTGTGCGATGCAGGATTCACCGTGTCGCTGGAAACCAGTGGCGCTCTGGATGTAAGCGGCGTCGATTCCCGGGTGGTGAAGATCCTGGATCTGAAAACGCCAGGTTCAGGGGAAGTTTCCCGTAACCTCTGGTCGAACCTGGCGCATCTGACCGACGAGGACCAGGTGAAGTTCGTCATCTGTGATCGCTCGGACTACGAATGGGCGAAAATGAAGTGCGACGAACATGACATCTACGAGCGCGCGGCAGAGGTGCTGTTCTCTCCGAGCACCGGCCAGCTGGGCCCCGGGGACCTGGCCGACTGGATCCTCAGCGACAGGTTGCCGGTCCGTATGCAGGTACAGCTGCACAAGATTCTCTGGGGCGACGAGCCCGGTCGATGAAAGCCGCGGTGGTGCTGCTCTCCGGAGGGCTGGATTCTGCTACGACCCTGGCCGTAGCCAGAGCTGAGGGCTACGCGTGCCACGCCCTTTCCTTTGCCTACGGGCAACGCCACAAGGCGGAACTGGATGCGGCCGATGCCGTGGCCGCTCAGCTGCGGGCAGTCGAGCATCGCTTAATGCCCATTGACCTGGGTGCTTTCGGCGGGTCTGCCCTCACCGATACCTCCATCGCCGTACCCGAATCGCCGACCGACGGCATTCCAGTGACCTACGTACCCGCGCGCAACACGGTGTTCCTGGCTCTGGCGCTGGCCTGGTCGGAAGTGCTGGGAGCCAGGGATATCTTCATCGGGGTAAACGCCGTGGATTATTCCGGCTATCCCGACTGCCGCCCGGCGTTCATCAGCGCGTTCGAAACTCTGGCGAACCTCGCGACCAAAGTGGGCGTGGAAGCGGCAGCTGATGCCGCTGGTGCGGCGTCCAGGATTCGCATTCATACCCCGCTCATCGACCTGAGCAAGGCGAAGATCATCCGCCGGGGCCTCGACCTCGGGGTCGACTACGCGGTGACGGTTTCCTGTTATCAGCCTGACGACGGCGGCGCCGCTTGCGGCCGCTGTGACAGCTGTCGCTTGCGCCGGCAGGGTTTTGACGAAGCCGGCGTCGCCGACCCCACCCGATATCTTTAGGCCTTTTGCCGGCTGGCTGCCCTTCCTTTGCCAGCGTCAGTGACTGCTGGCGTAGGTGACGCGCAGACCTGCGATCAGCGCGTCGTTGCTGGTGAAGCTGTCGTTGTGGGTCCACTGCAGCAGCGGGGTGAAGCGGAGCTTCTCGCCGACGTCGATGTGGAGCAGGGCTTCGGTGAAGACGGCGTAATCGCTGTCGCCGTCGAGATCGTCGGCAGCGTGCTGGTAGCTGACCGCCAGACCCGCCGCGTGCTCGCCCAGCGGGAAGGTCATCGTTGCAGCCGCGAACCCGGCGGTCTCGGAAACGTTGGGATTGGCGGCACCGATGCGGATGTTCCACCGTAAAGGCCGAGCATCGCTTTCCAGGGACCCGTAGATGCCGTAGTCGTTATCCGTGTCGTCCGGATTGTCAAGATTCTCGAAGTCCCGCGAGTTGACCCAGACGCCGAGTCGATAGTTGAGGGCGCCATGGGCCGTGAGCTCCGCTGCAGCGAAAGCCCCCTTGCCGGACTCCGTTATGTCTACGAGATTCGAGTACGAGGCCTTGTCGTTGTCCCCCAGGCCGTTCGAGCTGGATAGAAACAGGGTCAGTCCCAGCGCCTGGTCAAGATGCAGATGAACGGCGCCACCCAGCGTGTAGTCGGGGAAGGCGATGGCCAGATTGTTCGTAAACGGTTGGGCCAGGAAGTCCCGGGTTTCATCGTTGGCGATATCGCTGAAGTCCAGGTAGCAGGATGGGTCGAGCAGGCCGGTTGCGAATTCGAAAGTCTCGTTCACCAGGGTGTAGTTGACCTGGGACAGCTGCACGCGTCCGTCGCCATCCTCATCTACCGCGGTGGCTGCGTCTGCGTTCGACAGGGGAAATTGCCCGGAGACCCGTCCGCGGTTCTCGCCGGTGCTTCCCTCTGCCTGTACGAACAGGAATCCTGGCCCGGCGCGCATGTGCCCGACAGCATCGAATGAGCCTGTGGCGTCTGGATCTGCCGCGTCGTCGTTCGACGCTTGAGAAACGCCGGTGACGGACCAGTCGAGAGCGGCCGGACGATCCACGAAGGTCGGAGCGCAGCGCAGCACGACGTCCTCGGCCATCACCGGCGTCGCGGCAAGCAGGAGGTTCAAGGCTCCGACGGCCAGCAGGAATACGCCCGCGGAGGCAGGCGCGGGTACCCTCCTGAACGGGTTTAATGCTTCCAAAGATGATCGACCCATCGACGGACTGAGAATTGCTGTGTTCAACGCGGCGCAATCTTAGCAGCGTGTCGACGTCAAGTCCGGGGGTTTTGTTCCGACCTTGCAGGCGCGTGTGAGAGTACTGACCGGATGTCCGATCAGATGAGATCAGCCCGCCTGAGCGCCCAGCTCGGTCATGGATGGATCCAGCGAATCCGCCGCCAGGCGATCCATGAATTTTTCGGCGTTGATCATCACGTCGTCCTGACCGATCTGATCGAATGGGTTTTCCAGGTGTTCCTGAATGTTGTCGAGCGCCGATAGGACCAGAGCGAAAAGCACCGGCATCAGATAGGTCAGCGACGGGGAAAACTCTGCCGCGAGGTAGGCAAAGTAAGGGCCGTACAGCGGTGGCAGCACGGTGACGAAGAAATCGGAGAACGCTCGCAGCGTACGCGGCGTCCGATACTGATAGATGTGCTTGGTCTGCTCGAATGCTACCAGCATCTTGCTCAGGTACTGGTTGCATCTGGATACCTCGCCGCTGGCGAGTCCGGCAGCGCGAAGGTCTTCGCGAATGAAGCGCGACAGATCGGAGAAGCAGCAGTATACGATGGTCTCGTGTTCGGTCGTTTCCGATCTTGGCGCGCTGCAGAGATCGCGGGTGGCACGAAGCAGGTTTCCCAGCAGGCGCCGGCAGCGATCAGGACGTGCAGGGTCTCCGTCAGCCAGCCAGTCCCGCGATGCGAAGTAGATCGCCCTGCCGTGAGCCTTGATCTGACTGTAATCGTCCAGAACAGACTCTCTGCGTTTGTAGGCGCTGTTGATGGAGAAAACGATGGGAAAAACAACCGCGGTGGCGATCAGTGTCAACGGAAAGTCGCCCTTGATGTCCAACTGCAGGCAGGCGTAGGTGGACAGCACGGCCAGCGCGGCCACGATCAGTGCTTTGCCGTTGACGATCAGCGTGATGGGTCTGATGCGGTCTATCATCCCTGATTCCTCTTCTCGCGCGGTCAGCTCGTCACGAGGTTGATGCGATCTTGAAGTTTCGCCGACGCGACACCTATGCGCCGCGCACCGCGTCACGGGTAAGCCGCGCTACCCGTCACGCTGTGAGAAGGGCGACGCGGGCTGTGCGGGCCTGTTGCTGCAACAGACTCAGGGGCGGGTGGGGTGGACGACGCTTCGGCCGGATCCGCTGGTTAAGCGGATCGACCCAGGTCAATGAGCTTGCGGCAGGTAATGGCAAACAGCGAAAAATCCTGAGTATTGGCATGCCGGGCAGCTTCAATGGCCGCATGCCACGCAGTCGCCATCGCTGACCTTTGGTTAAGCCACTGCTCGACGTCGCCGGCGCTCTGCCGGTGTACCAGCGCCGCCAGACGACCCTGTTCCGTCACCATATCGTCGATGAGTGAATCTCGCTCCATGATCTGCCAGTGGCTGCTGGATACCAGCTGGCTGAGTCGCGCAGTGAGCCAGCTGAGGTTCAACCGCTCACCCACGTCCGCGTAGACGCAAACGAGGTGTTGCGGCTCGGTGCCGCAGGACTCCGCGGCGGTTACCACGGTCAGCGCGGTTGCGGTATCTGCAGAAGCGGCCAGCTGGGTCGCTGCAGCTTCGGGAACCCCGCTGCTGATGAGTGCCTGCCGGCGTTCCTGTCGCTGCGCCCAGGCGAGCTCACCCAGCAGCGCTTCCCCGTAGTCTGCCAGGCTATGGATGGGGGTCTGAAAGCGTGCCGTGAGCGCTGCGACATCCAGGTTGGCACGTTCGTGACGAAGCAGCCAGCGGGTGGAGCGTCTGCCCAGCCGGACGAGTTCGGATAGCGCGCGCAGGCGAGTTCTGGCGTCAATGCCGGGTAGGCTTTCTATCTGCCGGAACTGTTCCCGGATCTGGAAACAGGCGGCGGACGCCATGTAGGCACGGAGAATCTCCTCGACGGACGCGCCCACCATTTCCATGAGGTGCGACACGAAGGTGATGCCCATGTGATGCACCACGTCGTTGGCCAGCTCGGTACCGATGATCTCCCGGGCCAGGCGGTGCTGCTCCAGCGTCTGCGGATAGCGTTGAGAGAGAGCTTCGGGGAAAGGCCTGTAGACCTCGCGGCGCAGGAAAGGGTCATCACTGATCGTCGTTCGATTGAGCGCGTTCTTCACGTGGGTCTTCGAAAAGGCCAACAGCACCGCCAGCTCCGGCCGGGTCAGCGTCTGTTGCAGGGTAGATCGTTCTACCAGCAACTCGTCGCTTGGCAGGCCTTCCAGCGAACGATCCAGACCCTCCGTGTTTTCCATCAGGGTAATGAAGCGTTGAAACTCGGTGCCGTGGGCGGCGACCTGCAGTTCCGCCAGGCTCAGAACCTGAGCCTGGCGGAAATTGTTGGTCAGAACCAGTTCGGCAACCTGGTCGGTCATGGATTCCAGCATCTGGTTGCGATGCTTCTCGGTCAACTCGCCTTCCGCCACAAGGGTGTTCAAGGCGATCTTGATATTGACTTCGTGATCCGAGCAGTCGACGCCGGCAGAGTTGTCGATGAAGTCGCTGTTGACGGATCCGCCGTTCTGGGAGAACTCCACGCGTCCATGCTGGGTAATGCCGAGATTGCCGCCCTCGCCGATGACAAGGCAGCGCAGTTCCCCGGCGTCCACGCGCAGGCCATCATTGGCCCTGTCTCCCACGTCCTCATGGCTTTCAGCGGAAGCCTTTATATAGGTCCCGATCCCGCCGTTCCAGATCAGACCGACCGGGGATTTCAGCAATTCGTGGATCAGCTCTTCGGGTGACAGCGCCTGGGCGCTGATATCGAAGCGCTCGCGGATCTCCGTCGTCAGATCGATGGACTTAGCGCTGCGGGGAAAGATGCCGCCGCCCGCGGATATCAGGTCTGCGCTGTAATCGGCCCACGATGAGCGGGGCAGCTGGAACAGCCGCTGGCGTTCCTCATGGCTTTTTTCCGGATCGGGGTCCGGGTCAATGAAAATGTGCAGATGGTTGAACGCGGCCACCAGCTGGATGCTGCGGGACAGCAACATCCCGTTACCAAAAACGTCTCCGGACATGTCCCCGATGCCCAGCACGGTTACCGGGTCCTGCTGAACATCGACCCCGCGCTCGGCGAAATGCCGCTGCACGGATACCCAGGCACCCCGCGCGGTGATGCCCATGGCTTTGTGATCGTAGCCGTTAGACCCGCCGGAGGCGAACGCGTCGCCAAGCCAGAACTGGTAGTCGGCTGCTACGGCGTTAGCGGTGTCGGATAAGGTGGCGGTGCCTTTGTCGGCCGCCACCACCATGTAGGGATCGTCGCCATCGTGGCGGCGAACGGCAGGCGGGTGCTGGATCATGCCCTCTCTGACATTGTCCGTCAGGTCCAGAAGGCCGCGGATGAAATCCCGATAGCAGGCGACGCCCTGGACTCTGAAGGCGTCTGCGTCTTCGTCGGGGTGCCTGACGATGAACCCGCCTTTGGCGCCGGTAGGGACGATAACCGCGTTCTTCACCGCCTGCGCTTTTACCAGCCCCAGAACTTCGGTCCGGTAGTCTTCCGCCCGATCTGACCACCGCAGACCGCCGCGGGCGATGGCTCCACCTCGAAGATGCACGCCCTCCATGGTGGGGGAGGAGACGAAGATCTCAAACGCCGGAACGGGCCTCGGTACGCCGCGAATTTCCGACGGTACCAGCTTCAGGGACAGAAAGGCGCTAGGCTCTCCGGTCTCGTCGTGGCAATAGTAGTTGACGCGTTTGGTGGCGTTGATCAGGTCCAGGTAGCGGCGCAGTATGCGGTCTTCGTTGAGCAGCGCTACCTCGTCGAGGGCGGAGGAAATCTCCCCCTGCAGCGTGTCGGTGTCCCCGCCAGCACCTGCGGGGTCGAAGCGGTTTTCGAAGTGGCGCACGAGCATTGCGGCTATTTCCGCGTGCTTGCACAGGGTATCGCTGATGAACTGCTGGCTGAAGCCGAATCGGATCTGCTTCAGATAGCGGGCGTAGGTGCGCAGCACGTTGGTTTGTCGCCAGGTCAGCCCGGCACCCAGTATGAGCCGGTTGTATCGATCGTCATCGACTTTGCCCTCCCAGATCCGCACGAACGCGTCGGCGAAGCGCTCGCTGATCTCCCGAAGGTCCAGACGTTCCGGGAAAATCAGATCGAAATCGAGGATGGTCACCGGCTCGCGTTGGCTACGGTCGATGTGGTAAGGGTGTTCCGAGCTCACCCGCAGGCCAAGATTTTCCAGCGTCGCAATGACTTCGGAAAGCGGCATCGTTGTACCCATCCGGTACAGCTTCAGATGCAGCGTCTCGGCGGGTTCCTCCGGCTTACGATAGAAATGGGTGAGAAGCGGCTTGTCGGCTGACAGTTGCTCGATGAGCTCGATGTCGCTGACCGCGGTTCTGACGGTGTAGTTCTCGCGGTATCCGGCGGGGAAGGCCAGCGCGTAGTCTCGGGCGAACCGGCGGCTCGGGGATTCGCCAAAGGTCTCGCTCAGGGCATCCAGAAAATCTGTGCTCCAGTCCCGGGTAATGGCGAGCAGCTTCTCTTCGAGCAGTTTTTCGTCCACGTCCTTCTGCCTGCCGGGATGTACGCGCAGGTTGATCTGCAGGCGAACGAGGATGGATTCGCTGAAGAATGGCTCGAACTCCGAATCTTCGGCTTCGAAGGCCGTTTCGAGGAGTTCCACCAGCCGGATGCGTACCCGGGTATTGAAGTGCTCTCTGGGCAGATAAACCAGACAGTGAACGAACAACCCGTAGGGGTCGCGACGAACGAACAGTCTGGTCCGGCGCCGCTCGTGAATGTAGGTGATGCCTTTAGTCGTGCGCAGCAGATCTTCCTCGGGGGTCTGCAGCAGCTCGTCTTTGGGAAAGGTGGCCAGCACCTGGCGCATGACCTTGCCGTCGAAACCGTTCGGATTCAATCCGGAGCGCGCCATGACCCCGGAGACTTTACGGCGGACTACGGGAATGCGGTCTGGGTCTTCCCGGTACACGCGTGACGTGTACAGCCCCAGAAAACCTTGCTCGCCGACGACATTGCCCTGATCGTCGAACTTGCGGATCCCGAAGTAATCCGGATACGCGGGCCGATGGACTCTGGTTCTTGTTCCCGACTGAGAAAACGACAGCACCTGCTGCGCCAACAGAAAGCGCTGCACGCCAGGATCCTGCTCGGCAATGCTGCGCGGCGTTGAGACGCGACGGTTTCGAATGACGCCGAGCGCGCTGTCTTCGGTCTGGCGGATGACCCCGTCGGTATAGTCGAAACTGCGATAGCCGAGGAAGGTGAACATCCTTTCAGATATCCAGTTCAGGAAATCGACAGATTCTTCGACCTCTTCCCGGGCTATGGTTGCCGGTGGCTTGTCCTGCAGCGCCCGGGTGATCGATGCGAGCTTTTCCTTCATGGCGTCGAAATCGCTGACCGCAGCTGTTACGTCGATCAGGGTCTTTTCGAGGCGGGTTTTCAGCTCCGCAATGGCATCTTCGTGAATCCGGTCGATCTCGGCATAGATCATTACCTCCTGCTGCTGATCGTCGGAATCTGCCTTGAGGCTCGTGAGTTTCTGGTTTTCGTCCCGGGTGGTTGTAAACACCACGTTGCTCAGATGGTGCGTGATCAGGCCATCGTGAGACAGGGCCATCAGAACCGAGTCGGTGACGAACGGCATGTCCGGGGTCATCACCCTCACCACCGTAAAACGCGACTGCCAGCCTTCCTGGGCGTGATCCGGATTGGAAATGTGGATGACGGTTTCGTTCGGATCGCGAACTTCGAAAGTCCGCCAGGTATCTATGCTGGCTCCGGCATCATCATCCGTCTTGCGAAGCAGCAGATCCTCTTCGGGTATGCGGGACCACCAGAGCTTTACGAACTCCAGCAGCAGCGGATCGGGCTCCTGAAGCCTCTGCTCCACCTGCTTGAGCAATACGCGAATCTGCGCCTGGTTGTCGCCGATCACCAGAACGTCCTTTTTTCTGAGGCTGTACTGGCATTCTAGGTCATCGCGGGGAAGTTCACAGACCTGGGCTCCAGAGGTCGAGTTTCCACTGGCCGGCAAAATGATTCATCATATTCTTTGAAAAACTAACAAATAGCTGGACAGATGCTGCCGCGCAACACCATCACTCACTCTTGGGGGAGAATAAGGCGGCCGGAGGACGCCGCGTGAGCGCGCGCGTGGGCCCGCTGGCCGACGTCACCATCGTCGACTGCACCATGGCGCTGGCCGGGCCTTTCGGAACCGCGCTCCTTGCCGACCTGGGTGCCGATGTGATCAAGGTGGAGCCGCCTTCGGGCGATGGTTCCCGCCCCGTACCCCCTTTGCCTGAAGATTACGCCAACCCTGGCGCCGAAGCGTCCGGGGGCGTCGACTATGGCGGTTACTTTGCCAGCATCAATCGCAACAAACGCAGCATCGTTCTAGACCTGAAGCAGGCGGCTGATCGCGAGGTTCTGCTCAAGCTGTGCGAGAAGGCGGACGCCATTGTCGAGAACATGAGGGTGGGTGTTATGGACCGACTGGGCGTGGGCTATGACGTGATCAAAGTGCGTAACCCGAGGATCGTCTACGGATGCATCCGCGGCTTCGGCGATCCGCGTACCGGCGAAAGCCCTTATGCGGAGTGGCCAGCCTACGACATCGTTGCGCAATCCATGAGCGGTCACGTGCACATCACCGGGCCAGCGGGCACGGTAGGGCACCCCAGCGGCGTAAGCGTCGGCGACATCTACCCCGGCACCCTGATGGCCCTCGGCCTGGTCTCCGCGATACACCATGCTCAGCGCACGGGCGAGGGTCAGTTCGTCGACGTAGGCATGTATGACGCCATGCTGGCCTTTTCCGAGACCATCCTGGCCAATTACGGTTTCACCCGCCATGAGCTCGGGCCGCGTGGGCAGCACCATCCGAACCTCATGCCTTTCGGCATCTTCCCCACCAGCGATGGCGGGGTTGCCATCGCGGCGCCGGGACCGGCTCATTGGGCTGCCCTTTGCGAAGTGATGGGACGTCCGGATCTGGTAGAGGATGAACGCACCCGCAATACGTTCGTACGGCGGCGTAATCAGGAGTTTGTGGAGGGCGAGATCAAAGCCTGGACCACGGCCAGAACGAAGCGGGAGGTAGTGGAAGCCCTGGGCGGCAGGGTGCCCTGCGGTCCCGTGAACACGGCTGCCGACATTTTCGCGGACCCCCACGTCAAAGCGCGGGGCATGATCAGCGAGTTCGAGCTGCCCGGGGACAATTCCAAGGTGTCCATCGTGGGCAGCCCGATCAAGTACACGGCGACGCCGTCGGGCTTTTACCGGCGTCCGCCTACCCTCGGCGAGCACACGCAGGAGATTCTGGAGGAATTCGGAATTCGCAAAGAGGATGATTCGTGACTCCTCCCGCTGCCCATCATCGGTAAAGTGGCCCAAGATCCAGCGGATTAGCCCACGCTTCGTCCTGCTCTGTCTGCAGCGTTTCGTGCTTTGACAACCAGCGGCCCTTTGCGCAGAGTCTGGCTTTGGGGAAAGGGGTAGCGGTCATTCGGAAGCTGAGGGACAAGCGATGAAAGAAAACTTCGACGAATCCTCTGTGCCTGACCAGTCGGGCAGAACGATCTTCATCACCGGGGCCAACACGGGCATTGGCTGGGATGCCGCCCGGGTGCTGGCAGCCCGGGGTGCTCGGGTGCTGCTTGGTTGCCGATCTCCGGACAAGGCTGCAGCCGCAAGGCAGCGCATTCTCGATCTGCATCCGTCGGCCGACGTGGACACGGTAGCGCTGGACCTGGCCAGCCTCACGTCGGTGCGGGAGGCGGCAGGTACGGTACTGCAGGAGCCGCGGCTCGACGTGCTCGTCAACAATGCTGGAATAATGATGCCGCCCCGGGAGCTGACGGCGGACGGCTTCGAGTCCCAGTTCGGCGTCAATCACCTTGGTCATTTTGCGCTTACCGGCCTGCTGCTCCCGAAGCTGAAGGACCAGCAGGGGGCGCGGATCGTTACCGTGAGCAGCCTCGCCCACCGCGCGGGCAAGATTCACTTCGATGACCTCAGCGCCGAGAAGCACTACGGACGCCAGGATCGCTATTCGCTGAGCAAGCTGGCGAATCTGCTGTTCACCTATGAGCTTCAGCGGCGTCTGCATGCCGCCGGGAGCGCGGCCGTTGCCGTTGCCTGCCACCCGGGCGGTGCAGAGACGGAGCTGTCCCGGCATCTGCCGAAAATTTTCGTGGCGCTCACGCCGTTGTTCCGGTTGGTGATGAACTCCTCGGCGGAAGGCGCGCTGCCCACGTTGCGGGCCGTCGTCGATGCCGAGGCGAAGGGCGGCGAGTACTTCGGACCTGCCGGTTTTGCAGAATTTGCCCGCGGTGCCAGGCCGGTACGTTCCAATGCGGTCAGCCATGACGCAGTGGTGGCGAAGCGCTTGTGGGAGGTATCCGTCGACATGACGGGGGTGGATTACGAATTCGACGCCGCAGCGGCTTAGGCCGGCTGAGTCCGTTGCAGGGAATAGAACCCGACTTGAAGCGAATTCGGGTCAACAGTATTGAGCTTGCGGTTTTCGAGCGCGGCATGCCCAGACCAGAGGAGCCAACGCTGCTGTTCGTTCACGCCACGGGTTTCCACGCGCGGATCTGGGATCGGATCATCGAGTCTTTCGACGGCTACCACGTGCTCGCCCTGGTGGATGCCGCCGCGAAAAGCGGCGCGTTCGCCCGACTGCTGCTCCTCGATCCTACCATCGCTTCCCCAGAGTCCTACGCCAACCCGCCACCCGAATATGCAGCCGGGGGCACCCATCCGGGTGCCAAGCGCAAGCGACTGTTTGCGTCTCCGGACGAGATGGCCGAACGGCTGTCGGGCAAGGGCGCCTATCACCTGTTCGAGCCCGGAATTTTGCGGGACTACTGCCGGCATGGCCTGGAGAAGCTGGCATCGGGAGAATTTCAGTTGCTCTGTCTGCTGGAGATCGAGGCTTCGGTTTACATGACCGCGAGAGCGAATGGCGGCGTGCACGACAGCGCGCGCTGGATATACCGGTGACCATCATGCGCGCCCAGCTGCTGCCCGCAGAACGATCGCGGATGGATTTCGCTTCCTCACCTACCTGGCCGGAGCTGATTGGCGAGTTGAAGCAGGGGCGGGATCTGCACTACCCGGAATGCAGCCACTTCATACCCATGCAGATGCCCGATGAGGTCATCCGGGCCCTCCGGGAGGAAGTTGACGCCTGGCACGCAGACCGATGATGCAGGGCATTCAGGAACAGGGAGACCGGTGAGCATGGAATACAGACCGCTGGGAAGGACGGGGGTACAGGTCAGTCAATTCTGCCTCGGCACCATGATGTTCGGCGGCAGGGCAGATGAGGCCGAGTCCAACCGGATTATCGACCATGCGTTGGGGAGCGGGGTCAACTTCGTGGACACCGCCAACGTCTACACCGGTAATGAAAGCGAGCGGATCGTCGGCAAGGCCTTGGCCCGTGACGGCAGGCGGCAGACGACGATCCTCGCGACCAAGTTCAACTTTCCTCAGGGAGACGACGTCAACGATCGGGGCTTGAGTCGCCGCCATCTGCTGCAGGCCTGTGAAGATTCGCTGCAACGCTTGAAAACGGACTGGATCGACCTGTACCAGCTGCATCGCTCCTGCGCCAATGTACCCATCGATGAGACCCTGCGGGCACTGGATGACCTGATCCGCGCCGGTAAGGTCCGCTACATCGGCTGCAGCATGTTTTCCGGCTGGCAGATGGTGGAGTCGCTTTGGGTTGCCAAGGAGCTGGGCTTGAACCGTTTCGTCTGCGAGCAGCCGGCCTTCCACATGCTGGACCGCACGGCGGAGCGAGAGGTGATTCCCGCAGCCCGGACGTTCGGCCTCGCCGTCATTCCCTGGGGGCCGCTGTGTGGCGGCCTGCTCACCGGCAAATACGACCGCCATCATGTGGATCCCGACGGGCGCTGGCAGGGTGGCAAAGACAACTTTGGCCGGGAAGCCACGGCCCAGGCCTGGGATGTCATCGACCTCCTGCGCGGCATGGCTGCTGAGAAAGGTTGCTCCGTATCCCAGCTGTCGCTGGCCTGGTGCGCGGCTCAACCAGGCGTGACGGCGCCGATCATCGGGCCTAGAACCTACGAGCAGCTGGCGGACAATCTGGCTGCCGTGGAAGTCAGTCTCGGCCCGGACGATTTCGAGCGGATCGATGCGCTGGTGCCGCCTCACGGCGTGGCGGTGCGCTACTACGACCGGGCCAACGCCGTAGATTTTCGGCCCCGTGCCCATCGAGCAGGGGTCTGAACATTGTCAACGAATGGAGTGAGCGCATGAAGATCGGGGTATCCCTGCCGGTACGGGAGCTTGAGAACGATCTTGGCGCCATCCGGGACTTTGCTCAGCTGGCTGAGGACTTGGGCCTGACCCATCTGCGCGTGCCGGATCAGGTGCTGCGCGATGGTAATAAGCATCTACACGAACCCATGATGCTGCTTGCTTACATAGCCGCGGTAACGGAGAAGATCGAGCTGGTGCCGTCGGTGATCGTGCTTCCCAGCCGGCAGACTGCGCTCTTTGCCAAGCAGGCGGCGGAGCTGGACGTGCTTTCCGGCGGGCGCGTCCGGCTGGGCATCGGCGTTGGCGGCAGCGAAGACGAATATCAGGCCATGGGTCAGGACTTCTCCACCCGCGGCGCCCGCTGCGACGAGCAGTTCGAGCTGCTGAAGCTGCTGTGGACTCAGGAAGAAGTTCGGTTCCAGGGTCGCTGGGACACCGTGGAAGGCGCGGGTCTCAACCCGCTGCCGGTGCAGCGACCCATTCCCCTGTGGATCGGCGGGCGCGCTGAGCCCGGCGCCTCAGTCATCCGGCGTATCGGCCGTTGGAGCGACGGCTGGTTCGTGCTGTGCTCGCCGGAAGCGTTTCCGAACATCAGCGAGCAGATCGCCGCACAAGCCCAGGGCGCTGGCCGACCTGCCGGGTCCATCGGAACCGAAGCCGGCGTCGCCGTTGTCGGGCCACGGGAAGCGGAGTGGCGCGACCGCGTCGCCAACTGGCATCGAATTGGGCTTACCCATCTGTGTTTGCGTACGCTCGGCGGCGGGCTGAATGCGCATCAGCATCTGGCCAAACTGCGCGAGGTGGCGGAAGAGGTGCCGTTCGTTAACCTTTAACCTTTCTGGATTCCGATGCGTAGATGCCAAGTCGTTCTGAACAGAAAGGTTAAAGGTTAGCGAACGGCACCAGTTTTGACAGAAAGGTTAAAGGTTAACGAACGGCACCAGTTTTGAGAAAGGATCTGCCATGAGCACGCACGCGAGCGCGACGTCCACGCCAATCGCCTATGTCGAGGGGTTGGCGGCATACTACGGGGCCATGGGCCATCCGGCCTACGAATGGACGGTCAACGAATCCGCCCCGCTCCACCCGCTGGGCAAACCCTTGAATGAGAGTCGAGTCACCCTTCTCACTTCCGGAGGGATGTCATTGTGCTCAATGCCGCCCTTCGATCCGCTGGCGCGCAACGATCATCGCCTGGACGCAATTTCCAGTGAGGCCCGCAGCGATGACTTTCAGATTCACGACGCTTACTACGATCACACGGATGCGGAGACGGATCTGAACTGCCAGTTCCCCATCGACCGCTTGCGTGAGCTTGCTGCGCAACAGGAGATCGGCTCGCTGGCGCCGCGCTTCTGGAGCGGCTTCATGGGCCGCATTTACAATCGGTCCAAGGTGCTTCAGGAATCCGCGCCGGCGTTTGTCGCCGAGCTCAACAAAGACGAGGTGGATCTGCTGATTGCGGTGCCGGCGTGACCCCTGGACCACCAGACCGTCGGTCTGGTATGTCGCGTGGCCGAAGCGGCCGGCGTCACCACGGTGTGCGTCTCCACCGGCCGGGATCTCACGGCCCAGGTGAAACCGCCGCGCAGCGTCTTTGTGAACTTTCCCATGGGAAATGCGTTTGGCAGGCCTTTCGATCGGGTCATGCAGCTGGCCGTGCTGCGGGCGGCGCTGCAGCTGACGGTCACCGCCGAGGAGGGCGGCGTGCTGGTGGACCTTCCCTACGTGTGGCATGAGCCCTTCGAGTTTAATCCGGGTGGCGTCAATATGTAGTGCGCCTCCAACGGCGGGCGCGTTTGTAAGCCACGGCGGTTTGGATAACAGCACGCCGAATTTGCCGCGATGCTTGGTGTAATCTTCGTTGGGCCATGATGTAGGCTCGATCAGTGAGGTGAGCGTGGGCGAGCGTAGGGTTCTTTTCGTCGGTGGCGGGATCGGTGGCCTGACCGCCGCGCTGTGCTGCGCCCGGCAGGGCTTGCCGGCGTCGGTATTCGAGCAGGCGCCGGAATTCGGCGAGGTGGGTGCCGGCATCCAGCTTAGCCCGAATTGCACCCGGGTATTGCACGACCTGGGCCTGGCGTCCGAGCTTAGCGCCGTTGGTTTTCTACCGCAGGGCGTTGAGATGCGCGACTGGAAGAGCGGCCGGGTGCTCTCCTTCAACCCGCTGGGAGACGCGGCGCTCGAGCAGTTCGGCTTTCCCTACTATCACGTGCATCGGGCGGATCTGCTGCAGGTGCTGGTGAAGGCGGCGCGGGAAAATCCGCGGATCGCCCTGCATACCGATGCCAGGGTCGAGAGGATCGCCCCGAGGACCAGCGGCGCTGCCGTGGAGATTGGCGGCGTCACCCACGAAGGCGACCTGTTGGTGGGCGCGGATGGGATTCATTCGGTGGTGCGCACGGCTCTGTTCGGCGCCGAGGCGCCGACCTTTACGGGCAACGTGGCCTGGCGGGGGCTGGTCCCCGCGGACCGGCTGCCCCCAGGGCTGGTGCGCCCCATGGCCACAGCCTGGTGGGGGCCCAACAAGCACTTCGTGCACTACTACGTGCGGCGCGGCGAGCTCGTGAACTGTGTCTGCGTGGTGGAAAAGCAGGGCTGGGAAGTGGAGTCCTGGACCGAGCGTGGCGACCAGGCCGAGCTGAAGGCCGATTTTGCCGGCTGGCACGACACCATCCAGCAACTCATCGATCACATGGACCCGGATGCCTGTTACAAGTGGGCGCTGTTCGACCGGCCGCCAATGGCGCGGTGGAGTGAGGGCTGTGTGACCCTGCTGGGTGACGCGTGCCATCCGACGTTGCCCTTCATGGCCCAGGGCGCCGCCATGGCCATCGAAGATGCCGCCGTGCTCGCCCGCTGCGTTTCCCAGGCGGGTGATCTCCCGGAATCCCTTGCGCGCTACGAGTCTTTGCGGCGGTCACGCACGGCGCGGGTTCAGGCGGGCTCGCGGCGCAACGCCAGGATCTTCCATCTGGCTGGCTTCAAGGCATGGTTGCGCAACCGTGCCGTTGGCAGAGCCTCGGGCGGCGCGATGCGCAAGCTGTACGGGTATGACGCTCTGAAGGCAACCGAGGTCTGATGGCGAGGAAGCGCTGGCCGGGCTGAACGCTCAGCGGGCCCGCGCCAGGTCTGCCACGATGTCGTAGTGAAAACGTGCGAAGCGCTGCAGCTCACTCTCCAGGATGCGTTCCTGGTCGCTGTGCGCGCCGAAACCCTTGGGACCATCCTCGATATCGATGGCCGGACCGATGCCGTAGCACTGGATGCCCTTGGCCCTCAGATAGGCCATGTCCGTCGCTCCGGTGCTCATGGTGGGCAGGGTGGTGGTCTCGTAGTGTCGGGCGATGTTCGACTCGACCACCTGGAAAGCCTCGGTGTCGAGCCGTGACGTGCCCGCAGGCCGGATGTTGCGTGGGGCCCAGGACACGTCTATGGCCGGGTCGTCGATCACCTCGCGCACCTTGTCGAGGAAAGCCTCCGCATCCTCCGTGGGCTCGAGACGCGTGTCCAGCGTTGCGGTGGCTTCGGACGGTATGACGTTAACCCGGTAACCGCCGTCTATGATCGTGGGCGAAATGGACGAACGCAGCATCGATGCGCGCAACGGCTCGTGCCGGCGCAGATAGTCATCGGCGGGGTCGCGGACGGCAGGATCCGGATGCAGAACGTCCATGTAGCGCTGGGCGTCCTCGGGTGGGGAAATGGCGGCCAGGCGCTGGAAGAACGCCCGGGTCGTCTCGTTCAACCGGATGGGAATGCGCCACTTGCCGATAGCGGACACGGCGCTGGACAGGTGGACGACGGCGTTGTCCATGAGTGGCACCGACCCGTGGCCAGCGGGGCCCCGCGCCGTGAGCGCGATGGCTCGCGGAATCTTCTCCATGGTCTGCACGGCGGCGAACCTCACCGACTGATTCTGACGGACGACACCGCCGCCCTCCGCGTAGCAGTACTCGGCCTGGATCTGGTCCAGGTGATTGTTCACCATGTACTCGATGCCGATCTTGGTTGCGCCTTCCTCGCCCGCCTCGGCGAGAAATATCACGTCCCGGTCCAGCGGCACGTTCAGCCGCTTCAGGGTCAGCATGACCATCAGAGCGGCAACGACGTTGTCCTTGTCATCGACGGTGCCGCGGCCGTAGATGTAGCCGCCGTCCCGTTCCGCGCTGAACGGCCCGAACTGCCATTTGGCTGGATCGACGTTCACGGTGTCCGTATGCGCCATGATCAGCACCGGCCGCTTGCTGCCATTGCCTTTGAGCCGCGCAACGATGTTGGGTCGATGGGCCTCGAGGGCGAACGTCTGGACCGGAATGTCCTCCGCCTGGAGCACCTGAACCAGGTAGTCGGCGGCTGCCTTCTCACGGCCCGGTGGATCGGTAGTATCGAAGCGCACCAGCGTCACGAAGTGGCGCAGCGTCTCCTCTTCAAATTCAGCCCAGTCCGGGGCCGGAGAGTGGTCGGTGGCCGGGGCGGCAACAGAGGCGCCAGTCGCGATGCAGAAGATCAGGAATTGCAAACAGTTTCGCATCGGTGAAGGATACAGCCGAGCGGGGCTTCGATCTATCCAACAGATCGTGAGCAGCCCGCGGTATCCCGTGGTACAAAGCCGCCCGGCGGGCCTTCACCATGGGGTATGCTGGCTGATCCACACGGGAAGGGAGGATGCAATGAGCGAAGCGAGGCCTAATATCAATCTGCCGCTGGGGCGGGAACCCACCGACGATATCTGGGAGGCGATGTTTACCCAGCGGGCCATCCGCTACTGGCTGGACAAACCGGTTCCCCGGGAGCTGCTGGCAAAAGTGGTTGCTGCGGCGTCCAAGGCGCCCAGCGGGTCAAACCTGCAGCCGTGGATCTTCGTTGTGATCGACGACGACGAAAAACGTCAGGAGATCGGTAAAGCGCTGCGATCGATCTTCGACTCAGCCGAGCCGCTGCAGCAGCTGATTGCCAGCGGCGAGCAGTCCGACGATAAGTCCGAACGCCTGATGCTGAAGGGTGCCCGGGCGTTTTTCACGCAGCTGGAGAAA
Organism: uncultured Pseudomonadales bacterium; assembly: GCA_947258825.1. Taxonomy (GTDB): domain Bacteria; phylum Pseudomonadota; class Gammaproteobacteria; order Pseudomonadales; family Azotimanducaceae; genus UBA7803. Next base: position 31,076 of record CAMYJX010000003.1, on the reverse strand, counting down.
GCGCCGGCGATGATCATTCCATGCCTGTATGGGCTCAGCTCTCCAACTCAGGATCCCACGTCGCTGCTGGCCGGAAGCTCCATTTATCTGGCCGTGCAGAACCTGCTGCTGGCGGCGCGGGCGCTTGGTCTCGGCACGGTGATGACCACAGCCCACGGCATGCTGGACGCCGACCTGCGGCGGATCCTGAACATTCCTGACGAGGCCACGCCGGTAGCGCTGATTCCCATCGGTTATCCGCAAGCCAACTTCGGCCCCACCACCCGAAAAGGGCCGGACGAAATTCTGCGCTGGAACGCATGGTGACGGCGTCCGCGCGCCGAGGTCAGAGGCTCTGGATGCAGCGGCCGCGTAGCCGCTGTTCTTCGTCGAACATGAACAGCCCAAGGGAGAGCCCCCCATGAAGCAAACGGCAGCGCTCGAAGCGGGAATCAGCGTCTCTGATCTGGATCGGATGCTCGCCTTCTACACGGACGTGCTCGGCTGCGAGGAGGTGCGGCGGGCGCCCATTCCCGCGCAGCTGAGCGAACAGCTGACCCTGGCCCCGGACGGTTACCTATGCGTTTGGCTGCAGACGCCGTTCGGCGAGCGCATCAAGCTGATGAGCCCGCCGGACGCGCCGGCCGCCAACGATGCGCCAGCCTATCTGACCAGCCGCCATGGCATCGCTTATCTGACTTTTTACTGCAGCGATCTCAGCGAGGTGCTTGCCGCGGCTGAGGCCGCAGGTGCGACCCTCAGGTCAGACCGCGCGCTGGTTGAGCCAGGCAATCCGTTACGGCTGTGTTTTTTTTCCGATCCGGAGGGAAACATCATCGAGCTGGTGGAGCCCCAGGGTTGATCGTGCGCCCGGCCTAACGGTCGGCGGCTGCGCGTTGCGAATGTAGCAGAGGTGAGAAGCCATGAATCGACAGCCGCTGGATGGGGTCACCGTGCTCGATTTCGGTCAGGTCTACAACGGCCCGTACTGTGGGTTCCTGCTCGCCCAGGGCGGCGCGCGAGTCATCAAGGTGGAATCCCGCATCGGTGAAACCTTGCGTGCCAGAGGTGCAACTTCCACTGCCAGCTACCCCTTCGCGTTGCTCAATACCAACAAGGAATGCATCACGCTGAACATTCAGTCGGCGCAAGGTCAGACTTTGCTGAAGCGCCTGGCGAAGAACGTCGACGTGGTGTTCGAGAACTTTGCGCCAGGCACCATGGACAAGTACGGGATCGGCTCGGAAACTCTGCGCGCGTTGAACCCCAGGCTCATCTACGCTTCGAGCACCGGCTTCGGCACGGAAGGCCCTTATCGCGATTTTCTGGGCATGGATATCACCCTGCAGGCCATGACAGGCGTCATGAGCATCACGGGGGAAGAAGGCGGGCCGCCTCTCAAGACGGCGGCGGCGTTCGCGGATTTCATCGCGGGAACGCACCTCTACGCCGGGATCGTCAGCGCCCTGTACGCCCGCGAGCAATCCGGCGAGGGCGCGACAGTGGACATATCCATGCAGGACTGCGTTTTCCCCACCCTCGCTACCGCGCTGGGTTCGTACTACGTGGCTGGCGCTCAACCGACTCGAGCTGGCAACCGCCATCCGGGCCGCGCGCTGGCACCTTACAACGTCTATGGCACTTCGGACGGCCACGTGGCGATCATCTGCATTCGTGAAGGCCACTGGCGCAAGCTTTGTCAGGCCATGGGTCAGCCCGAACTTCTGCAGGATGAGCGCTTTGCGACTACCGCGTTGCGGTGCGAGAACATGGAAGCTCTGGACGCGCTGGTGACGCGGTGGACAGAACGCCACACAAAGTCGGAGATCTTCAAGATTGCCCAGTCACACGGCGTGATCTGCGCGCCGGTGCAGAATCTCGGCGATGTCGTGAGTGACCCTCACCTTGCGGCGCGTGGCTCGCTGGAAGCCCGCGGGCATCCCCAGCTGGGCGAGATCGCTCAGCTTCATACCCCGTTGCGATTTCGCGACCTTGCGCCTCCGCCGCTGACGGATGTCCCGCCGCTGGGTCGGGACACGGCTCAGGTGCTGGCGGAGCTGGCCAACGTGGATGACGAAGAGCTGGAGCGCCTGCGAGCGGCTGAGGCCGTTTAGCAGGGTGTTCAGCGCATGGCGTGTGCCGGGTCCGGCGCGGTGGGTTTCTGCTGGTAGCAGGCGGTGTCGTAGAAGTCCCGCAGCGCGGCGATTCGGCCGTCGCGGATCTCAACCACGCCGGCGATGTGCGGCGTCATGAGATCCCGGCCGTCGGCGTCCCAGTGATGGTCCACGCGTTCGGTAAACACCACGTTGCCGGCGCTGGCGACGTGCAGGACGTCCGCGCTGAAGGAGGTCATGCCTTGCAGGATGGGTATCTGCTGAGAGAACCCGCCGCTGGCCCCATGTTCCAGAATCGCCCGCCTGCCGCGCAGCGTCGGCAGGCCGCTGTTGGCCCACTCGAAGTCTTCCGTGACCAGCTGCTCCAGGCTCTGCAGCAGGGTACCGTCCTCCATGGCTTTGAAGATGGACAGCGCTAGCCGCTCGTTGTCGCTGCTGGCGATTGCTAGATCGATCATTGTCAGCCCCCTTTCCTGGTTGGTCGGTTCAGCTCGAGGGGTTCTTCGGAATATCCCGGAAGGGCCCCTTGTCGAATCGTGTCTCTTTGGGCATCTCCAGCACGCGCTCGGCAATGATGTTGCGCTGTATTTCGTCGGTTCCACCGGCGATGGAGACCGCGGGCACCGACAGCAGAATTTCGGCGATCAAGCCGTCCCGGGCGCCGTCCGCGCCTTCCAGCAGCGCGTCGGCTCCAGAGATGAGCGTGTGCACCCGGGCTGCCGCCCGGGCTACGTGGCTGGCGGCCAGCTTACCCAGCGAGCCTTCCGGCCCCTGAGGTTTACCCTGCTGCTGCGCGGCGCGCGCCCTTCGCGCTGTCCAATCCGTGGTTCGGGCGAGAATCAGCAGTTTGGCCAGCTCCTGGCGGACCGTCGGGTCGGCAATGCGTCCTGTTTCCATGGCTCTGGGCAGCGCGAGATCGACGCGGCCGGCCCGCTGCGGGTACCAGGTGTAGGGCGCCATGACGGTGGCTGTTTCCGCTGCTTCTTCTTCGTAGATGCGGCCCTTGCGTTCCGCCGACGTGCCCTTTCCCGATCTGCCGGAGCGCATGCCGTCGGCTCGGCGACGTTCGTGGGCCAGGGTCGTCATGGCCACCTGCCAGCCACCGCGCAGCTCACCCACCAGGTGATCCCGCTCCACGATCGCATCCGTGAAGAACACCTGGTTGAAAGATGCGTGATGGTTCATCTGCCTGAGCGGTTGCACCTCGACACCGGGCTGCCGCATGTCGATGACGAAGTAGGTAAGGCCCTGGTGCTTGGGCGCGTCCCAGTCGGTGCGGGCCAGCAGCAGGCCCCAGTCCGCGTGGTGGGCGCTGGTGGTCCAGACCTTCTGGCCGTTGATGATCCACTGATCGCCCTCAAGCTCGGCCCGGGTGGTTGACCCGGCCAGATCCGAGCCGCTGCCGGGCTCGCTGAACAGCTGACACCAGGTGTCCTCGCCGGTAAGGATCCGCCGCAGGAATTTTTCTTTCTGCTGGTCGGTGCCGTGCTCCAGCAGGGTCGCCGCAGCAAGCAAGCGGATGCCCAGCTTCGCGGCGCCCACCGCGCCAAAGTCGGCGATCTCCTCCTCCACCGCCCGGGCCAGCAGCGGCGGGAAGCCGCGGCCGTGCCACGCTTCGGGCCAGTCGGGCATGCCCCAACCGCTGTCCACCAGCCTGGTCCGCCAGTCGATCAGGCTGGCGTCCGGGTCCCAGTTGTCCTGCAGCCACCGGCGGACCTCGGCACGAATTGCGCTTTCGTCGGGCTCACTCATGCGTGCTGCTCCCGTCTCAGGGTTTCCTGGATCATGCGTTCCCGGTGCCAGGCGGCATCGCCCAACAGAACTTCCGAGCTCTTGGCCCGCTTGAACCACAGGTGGGTATCCTGTTCCCAGGTGAAGCCGATGCCCCCGTGCAGCTGAATGGCCTCGATGGCGGTCTGCAGATACGTCTCGGAAGCGGCGGCATTTGCCAGGCTCGCCAGCGTCGCGACTTCGGCATCCTGATCGTCTGCGGCGCCGGCGGCGTAGTAGGCGGCGGACTTGGCCAGCTCGACGGCCAGCAGCATTTCCGTGGCCCGATGCTTGATGGCCTGGAAGGACGCGATGGGCCGACCAAACTGCATGCGCAGCTTGGTGAACGCGACGCTGTCTTCCAGCAGGCGTTCGGCACCGCCCACCATCTCGTTGGCCAGGGCGATGGCGGCGAGATCCAGGGTATGCTGCAGACCAGCAGCCGCCTCGCCCGGTTTGCCCAGGGGTATCCCCTTGACGTCAGTCAGTTCCAGAGCGGCCAGCTTGCGGGTCGGGTCCAGCGTGGTCAGCTGCCGGCGCGAAAGCCCGGCGGCGGTCGGCGCGACCTCGAACAGCGAAAGACCGTCCATCCCGCTCGTGCCCGGCGCGCGCGCGGCGATCAGCAGAACGTCGGCGCTGCAGCCGTCGACCACAAATTTTTTCCGGCCGTTGAGCACGAAACCGTCGTCCCCCGGTTCGGCTGTGAGCGCCACCGCTTCCAGGCCCGGGTTGCCGTCGGGCTCCGTGGTGGCAAGGGTTGCGATCCTGTCACCCGCTGCCAGAGCGGGGAGCAGCCGGGCCTTCTGGTCCTCGCTGGCGACGTGCTCGATTGCCTTGGCCGCCAGAACGGAGGTTGATAGAAAAGGCGCGCAGAGCAGAGCTCGGCCCATCTCTTCCATGGCGATGCACAGCTCCACCATGCCGAACCCGGCGCCGCCGTAGGCTTCGGGAATGGCCAGACCGGAGAGCCCGAGCTCGTGGCTGAGCCGCTGCCATATGCCGACGTCGAACCCGTCGTCGGTTTCCATCAATCGCCGTACCTCGGCGGTGGGCGAGGTATCGTTCAGAAACCGTCGCATCACGTGACGGAACTGTTGCTGTTCTTCGGTAAAGGCGAACTGCATTGGCTGACGACTCGAACGGTTTGTAGGCTGGCCCGACGTCGATTATAAGGCGTGCGCCTTCCCGACCCCAAGCTGCTGCTCGGCTCATTGGGCGCCAGGGTGGTGGTCAACGACCTCGGCGGCTCCGGGTCGGGGGAGGGCAGCGATGCCACCGTTGCGGACGGCGTTGTCGCGCAGATCAGGGCTGCCGGTGGCGAGGCCCTAGCCAATCCGGACTCCGTCACCGACGGTGACAAGATTGTCCAGTGTGCCCTGGATACCTTCGGCCGCATCGACGTGGTCGTGAACAACGCGGGAATACTGCGGGACAAGTCGTTCCACAAGATGTCGGATGACGATTGGGATCTGGTGTATCAGGTGCACCTCAAGGGCGCGTACAAGGTGAGCCGGGCCGCGTTTCCACACATGCGCGATCAGGGCTACGGCCGTTTCGTGATGACCACCTCCGCTGCCGGCATCTACGGCAATTTCGGCCAGGCCAACTACAGCGCCTGCAAGCTGGCCCTGCACGGGCTTTCTCAGACCATCGCGGCGTCGCGGCTCATGGGCACGGTAATGGACGAGAAGGCCATGGATCTGCTGAAGCCTGAGGTGGTGAGCCCGCTGGTGGCCTGGCTGTGTCATGAGTCCTGCGATTCCACCGGCGGCCTTTTCGAAGTAGGCGCCGGCTGGATCTCCCGGGTGCGCTGGGAGCGCAGCCAGGGGGCATATTTCGATCCCGCGGGTTTTGCAGCCGACGACGTGCAGGCAGCCTGGCAGAAGATCAATGACTTCTCCGATGCGACGCATCCCAGCTGCACGGCGGCGACCATGAAAGCCATCGGCGGGAACCCCCATCTCTCGCCCGAGTGATCCGATCTGACCGCTTCGGACCGTTGACGCAGAATTACACTCGGGTATAAATTGCACCGCAGTGTAATAAAGTGATGGCGGTCAATGTCGACGGTAATCGCCGAGCATCGAAGTCAGCGTTCCGAGCGCCAGCAGCAGCGGGAGGTGAACATCCTCGCGGCGGCTCGCGAGGCGCTGACCGAGAAAGGCTATGACGGCGTGACCATGAATGCGCTTGCCGAGAAGGCGGGCGTGGTGAAGAAGACGCTGTATAACCTGTACGGCAGCAAGGATGATCTGCTGCTGGCCGCCATCTCCGAGGTCATCGACGGCTACCGAGGTGACCGGCTGGCGGTCGACCGTGGCATTCCTGCCATCATCGCCAGTCGCGCTGCAGCCACCCGGCAGATCGTTGCTACCCCCGAGTACGCCGAGGCGATGACCAGGGCGCTGGTTCAGGCGGAAGCCGGTCACGCCCTGGTCGACGTGCTGCTGAAAGACGCGGTTGCGAACAACCTTTCGAATCTGCAGGTGGCGTCGGCAAACGGGGAGCTGGAGCCCCACGTCGACATCGCCGAACTGGCCGAGCAGCTGGCCAGCCAGGGCTGGGGCCTGATTCTTCTCTGGATGAAGGGCCTGGTGCCGCTGGACCGGTTCGAAGCCAGATCCCTGCGGGGCCTAATTACGCTGTTGCTGGCCGTCACCCGGGGCCCGCGCCGTCAGGCGCTCACCGAATTGCTCACTCACACGACGACTCTTCAAAGTAGAGGGAAAAGCCCATGAACCAACAGGAAATTGATCAGCTTCGCCAGCTGATGGAATACGAAGCGAGCCGCACCGAACCGCCCCAGGCCTTTCCCACCCTGCCTGACATCCCGGGCGGGCGCTACACAGACCCACGCTTCTTCGATCTGGAGAAGCAGCATATTTGGCGGAAGGCCTGGCTGCTGGCGGCCCACATCGACGAGGTGCCGGAGCCCGGCTGCTTCCAGCTCTGGGAGAACGCAGGGCAGCCGGTGATCATCGTCCATGGGGATGGCGGCGCCATCAACGCCTTCTACAACACCTGCAGCCATCGCGGCGCGCCGGTGGTCACCGAGGCATCCGGCAAGCGCCCGCGGCTCACCTGCAAGTACCACGGCTGGAGCTACAGCCACGAGGGCGACCTGCTGGCCATTCGGGACCCGGAGGACTTCCGCGGTCTGGATTTTTCCTGCCGCGGGCTGACAAAGATCCGCTGCGAGCGCTTCGGCAACCTGATCTTCGTGAATTTCGATGACGAGGCGCCCACCCTGCTGGATTGGCTTGGTCCCATTGCGGACGAGTGGCAGGAGTTTCAGTTCGACAAGTGCCGGCTGGCCGGACGCCACATCTTCGATCTGAACTGCAACTGGAAGATCGCCATGGAGGCGAACACCGAGGTCTACCACGTCAAGAGCATTCACTCGAAGACGGTGGCTGTGACCCTGGACGATCGGCGCAATGTGAACACCCTCTACCCCAACGGTCACGGCCGCATGATCGCGCCTACGAAGGAGGGTGCAGACGAGTTACGGGTTGCCGCCAGCATCGACAGCAATATCCGCCTGATCGAGACCGTGGGCGAGATCGGCCGCACCTGCACCCAGTCCTACGGCATCTTTCCCAACTGGGTCTCGCCGTTGAGCCATCGGGCGCTGCCGCCGCTGCTGTTCTGGCCCAACGGCATCAACAAATGCCGGCTGGAGACCTGGACCCTGGTGCACGATTGGGGTGACGGGCCGAAACCGCAGCTGCAGGACATGTGGACCAACGCCGACGGAACGGAGCTGGGCGCGGTGCTGCTCGAAGACACTGAGTTCGGCGAGTGGATTCAGAAGTCCATGGAGTCCTACGGCTTCAAGGGGGTGCCGCTCAGCTATCAGGAGGCGCGTATCTATCACTGGAACCAGTCCGCCGATCGCATGATCGGCATTGACAACATCCCGCCGGAGCTACGAGTGCCGCAGGTGATCGGGGAGGAGTGGATTTATCCGAATGATCCGCGCATTGCGGAAATGGAAGCGGACAAGAGCCGAAGCGCAGGATAGGTACCCCCTGCAGAAAATGAGCCCGTCGCAGTCCAGCGCCGGTCGGCCAGGCTGGCATCATCGACGCGCAGCGGCTAGTCTCTCAAGTCGCTGTTTCGTTTCGAGGGGAAGGGGTGAATCTGCAGCAGTATCCACCGGCGGCCAGAGAGCTGCTGGGACCTGGGGGTGAGTACGAGCTCGTCGAGGTAAATGTTCGCGGCACTGCCCTGCCGGTATTCCGCCACGCGCCGCTGCACTTAAGAGAGCTCTATCAGGGCGCCCTCGAGCACGCAGCGGAAACCTTCTACGTTTACGAGGACGAACGCTATACGTTCGCCGAAGCCTGGCGTCAGGTCGAGCGGGTCATGGCCGGCCTGCACGCCCTGGGGGTGCGCCCGGGAGATCGTGTGGGGATCGCCATGCGTAACTATCCCGAGTGGGTCTTTGCCTTCATGGGCATCACTTCGATGGGCGCCGTGGCGGTCGCCATGAATGCCTGGTGGACCGGGGAGGAATTGGTCTACGGCATAGACGACAGCGGGCTGGAAACCATATTCGTCGACCGTGAACGGCTGGAGCATCTGTCGCCTTACCTGGAGGAGCGCTCGCTGAGCGTCATTGCCGTTCGCACCCAGCACTCTGCCGGCCGTGGCGTGCAGCCCTGGACCGATTTCGTAAGCTCAGGGACGGGCGTAATGCATGCACCCGAGATCGACCCGGATGATCATGCGACCATTCTGTATACCTCCGGCTCGACGTCCCGTCCCAAGGGCGCGGTTTCTTCCCACCGGGCCATTATCCACTCGCTGCTCGGCTGGGAGGCGTCCGCCGCGCTGGCAAGGGCGATTGCAGGGCGCAGGCAGCGCCCCCGGGAACGGCAGCCGTCGATGATCCTTACGGTTCCTCTGTTTCACGTGACCGGGCTCAACGGCCAGCTGCTGCCTTCCCTGCGCAACGGGCGCAAGATCGTCGGCATGTACAAATGGGATGCCGAGAAGGCCCTGGGCATCATCGAGCGGGAACGGGTGACTCATTTCAGCGGCGTGCCCAGCATGGCCTACGAGCTGGTCAACTCGCCTAACTACGAAAGGTACGACCTCAGCAGCCTGCGCAGCATCGGCGGTGGCGGCGCGGCCATGACCCCCAAGCATTCCCAGCGCATCGAGGAGCGCAGCAGGAACCAGGCGCGGGCCAGCGCCGCCTACGCCATGACAGAAACCAATGGCCTCGCCGCGTCCAACGCGGGCGCGGACCTCAAAGCCCGTCCCACCAGCTGCGGTAGAGCCCTGCAGCCCCTGGTGCAGATCCGCATCGTCGGAAGCAACGGCGAGGAGTTGCCGCGGGGTGAAACCGGAGAGATCTGCATCAAGGGCCCCATGAACTTCACCGGCTACTGGAAACGGCCGGAGGAATCCGCGGAGACGCTGGAGGACGGGTGGGTGCACACCGGCGACCTCGGGCACATGGATACCGATGGCTTCATCTACATCACCGACCGTGAGAAAGACATGATCATCCGTGGCGGTGAAAACATCGGTTGTCAGGAGGTCGAGGCCGTGATCTTCGATCATCCCAAAGTCGCCGAGTGCGTGGTCTTCGGGCTGCCCGATGATCGGCTGGGTGAAACCGTCGCGGCGGTGGTCCGGGTGAAGGAAGACGCGTTGCTCACCGCGGGAGACATACAGTCGCACGTCAGCGATCACCTGGCGCGCTTCAAGGTGCCGGCTCAGGTCTGGATCAGCGCGGAGGAGCTGCCTCGAACCGCCTCCGGAAAGATTTACAAGCGCGGTATCCGCGATGGCATCCTGGCTCAGATGGCCGAGGATGCAGCCTGATTGCAGGGTGAGGTGAGGTTTTCCGGAGGATGTTGGTGGGTCGTCTGGGGCTCGAACCCAGGACCAACGGGTTAAAAGCCCGGTGCTCTACCAACTGAGCTAACGACCCTGATCGCGCTCTTTTTTCAGCCCTGGGGCCCCAAAAAAAGAGCGCGAATTGTATGCTCCAGCGTACGGCTAAACAACCCCGCGGTCCGTGCTGATCCGGGCTTCTGAAAAAGGCGGATACTCCATGAAGATCCTTTACCTGCTGCTGGCCATTGTTGGCGCCCTGGTTCCCTATCTGTTTTTCTTCCAGCACTTTGCCGTCTACGGGCTGGACCTGGGCTTCTTCGTGCAGAGCCTGTTCGCCAACGGTGCCGCGGCCGGGTTCACCGCCGATCTGCTCATCTCGTCGTTCGTTTTCTGGCTTTATATGTTCAGCCAGCGCGAAGGACCGTCACCCTGGCCGTTCGTGGTGTTGAACCTCGCCATCGGCCTGTCCTGCGCGCTGCCCGCCTACTTGTACGCCCGAGCCAGGCGGTCAGGCTAGGCGCGGGCTCACCCTTACAGGTTGGGCAGGTCGAATTTATTGCGTTCCGTGTGCGCGCGGAGAAACTGCCAGATAGCCCGGTCCAGGAGCGGGCTGTGGGCTTCCGCCCACGCGTGAAGGTCGATGAGCATCGTCAGGCCTTCCCCGTGAAACGCATCCATCTCGCTGAGGCGCAGGCCCGACGGCGCGCTGTCGCAATAGGCGGCCCGCAGGTCGGCGCCGGGCGCCGGCTGTGCGTCTTTGCTGCGAAACAGGGCCTTCATGTCATCTATGTCCAGCATGCGGTTGGCCACCGCGCGCTCGCTGTCCTGGGCCAGGGACAGCATGAGCAGGCTGATCAAGCCGGTGTTGGCCATGGCGAAGCTGGAAGTGGTTTCCGGCGCGATGCTCATGGCCAGCTTCATCGCCAGGTCGCTAAGAACTCGGCCTGGTTGGGGAATCATACGACTGCCTCCGCATAGAGGAGGGGAGAGCCCGGCTGCAGACGGTCAACCAGAATCCGGTTCTGTCGGTCGGTCAGCACCCAGCCCGCCATGCCCAGAATGGGCTCCTTGGATTCGCCGTTGATGAAATCCTCCGTGGACGAGATCCAGATGGCCAGGGCTTTCAGCGAGGCGAAGATCTGCCACCATCGCAGGAACTCCCGGTCCACCGGCAGGCCGCTGGCCTGCTCCCAGATCTCGATGGCCTGACTCCGGGGTAGCAGCGCCCCCGCCAGCTCCCGTTCCGGCCACGCCCAGACCGGGTCCAGCGACCAGGCCAGATCTTCAAGGGGATCGCCGATGTGGGCCATTTCCCAGTCCAGCACGCCGCGGATCTCACCGTCGGTGTTGTAGAGGAAATTACCGGAGCGATAATCGCCGTGCACCAGGCACTGCTTCGGGCCGGGCGGCGGCAGATTCCGCCGCAGCCAGCGAATGGTGGCCTTGGCAACGGGCTGGGGGTGCAGCGCGTCCCCGTCGATCACGCCTGCCCAGTAGTCGAGCTCGCGGGCCGCGGGGTGCTCGGGGACTTCCATGAAATCGGTGACGCCCAGCTGGGTCACGTCCATGGCGGCCAGCTTCCCGAGCAGCGTCCACTTGTTGGCGCCGATGGTCTCGCGCAGCCCCTCGTAGGGGGGCGTGCTCAGGAGCGGGATGCCGGTCTCGCAACCGGGGATCTCCCGCATGACGGAGAACGGACGCTCCAGATGCCGGGTATCTTCCTCCAGGATGAGCGGTTCCGGTACCGGGACCTCGGTACCCCAGACGGCGACGTAGGTCTGGTACTCCAGGGCTCTTTCCGTGTCGATCAGGCTCGATACCGGGTCCCGACGAAGTATCAACCCCTGTATCTCGCCCCGCGCTTCCACGCGGACCCGGTAAGTTTCCCTGGAGGCGCCGCCCGGGATCTGCTCGATGGTTTTGAGCACCACCGGCATCTGCCAGCGTTCTGCCAGGTAGCCGACGAAGCTGTCGGCCAGGGGTTTCAGGCTCGGGTGCATGTTCTGCGCGTCACCCGGCCGGGCCGAGTCGGTAACGGATGGGCATGTGCTTCAGGCCGTGTACGAAGCTGGCGCGCAGACGGTCGGGCTCGCCGGCCAGCTCCAGGTGCTCGATGCGCGGGATGAATTGGGAGAAAAAGATGCGCATTTCCAGGCGCGCCAGCAGCAGCCCCAGACACTGGTGGGGGCCTGTGCCGAAAGCCAGGTGGCGGTTGGGTTTGCGGTCGACGCGAAACTCGAAGGGCGCATCGAAGATTTCCTCGTCGAAGTTGGCCGACGCGTAGAACAGGCACAGGGTATCGCCCTTGCTGATCTGCTGGCCGCTCAGCTCATAGTCCTGCATGGCCGTCCGCGAGAACTGGGCTACCGGCGTCGTCCAGCGGATCATCTCTTCCACCGCCAGCTTGACCTGCTCTTCGTCGTGGATGCGGTCCTTCAGCTTCTGCATCTGGTCCGGGTGGGTCAGCAACGCATGGAGACCGCCGGTGATGGCGTTGCGCGTGGTGTCGTGGCCGGCGGTAGCGACGATGGTGTAGTAGGAGATGAGCTCCTTATAGGGCAGGTACTCGCCCTCGATCCTGCCGTTGGCGATGTAGGAGGCGAGGTCTTCTGTCGGGTTGGCCCGGCGCGCCTCGGTGAGCTCGGTGAAGTAGTTGTAGAGGTCCTTGATGGTTTCGAAGATGGACAGGGGATCCTCGCCCGCGCGCTTCATTTCGGGGTCGTCCCCGGCAAACAGCTCGTTGGTGAGCTTGAGAATGCGCCACTCGTCTGCCTCCGGCACGCCCAGCAGCTCTGTGATGAGCTTCAGGGGCGGCCAGACGGCCACGTCCTGCGCGAAATCCAGCTGCCGCTCGCTGCCGTCCCCCATCATGTCGTCGAGGATGTCGCGGATGATGATGTTGAGCCGATCGTCCAGGCGCTTGATGTTGGAGGGTTTGAACCAGGGCTGCACCAGCGCCCGATACTTGGGATGGTCGGGCGGGTCCATCTGCACCAGCGAGCGAATCAGCCCCTGCTCGCCAGCGGTAGCCAGCACTTCCAGCAGCTTCGGGGTGTCCTGCAGGCGCTGAAAAATCTCGGCGATCACTTCCTCGCGCATTTCCGGCTGGGTCACTTCCGGCCCGATGATGGGCCTTGGCTCGCTGGCGAAGATCTCCGGCTGCTTTTCGATCTCCACCACGTCGGCGTGCCGGGTGACCGCGCGGAACGGTCGAAACCCTTCGGGGGCTACCTCTCGCAGCGGGTCGTTGGCGCGCAGCCACGCGAAGGTCTCATGGGGATGGCCGATACGGCCGTAGATTTCCGGGGCGATGACGTCCTCGTCTTGGAACTGGTAATTTTCTGCCATGGGTTCTGCTGCCGGTTGTTACGGGATGTCAGGCTTGAAAGTTAGCCCGTGTATGGCAGGGTTTGCAATTGCAATGCCGGTTCAGGGTCAATACTGTAGTTCTGCAACACAGCCGTTTGCGGAAATTCGAGCGACTCATGTCAAACAGGCACGCCGACCACCCGACCAGGGATGACATTCATCTGCTGAGCCCGGAATTTCACCAGAACCCGTTTGAACGGTTTGCCTGGATGCGCGCTAACGCGCCCGTTTACTGGGACGCGGAGGTACACACCTGGGATGGCGGGCAGGGGCTGTGGGGAGTGACCCGCTACGAGGACATCCGCGCCGTGGCCTCCGATCAGCGACTCTACTGCTCCGGCAACAGCTCGCGCCCGGACTCGCCGCCGGTGCCAAGCATGATCAACCACGACGAGCCGACCCACATGGCCCGCCGAGGCGTCATTCGACGCCGTTTCACGCCTCAGGCAGTGCGTTCCTACGAGGCCTTCGCGCGGCGTTGCACCACTCGTCTGATCGACGCCGTAGCCGAGCGGGGTAAGTGCGACTTCGTTCGAGAGATCGCGACCCCGCTGCCCATGATGATGATTGGCGAGCTGCTCGGGGTGCCGGTGGACGACTACGAGAAGCTGCTGCACTGGTCGGACCTTTTTGCCACCGGCCTGCAGGACATGCCGGAAGAACATCTGCGGCAGGTGTTCGATGCGGTTCGGGAATGGAACGACTACATCACTTTCTACTTCGACAAGCGCAGGGCGGAACCGGGCGACGACCTGATCTCTGCAATCGTGCACGCGAAGATCAACGGCCTGCCCATGAGCCACGAAGAGCTGATGAACGAAGCCATGCTGATTCTGGTCGGGGGCGATGAAACCACTCGCCACACCCTGTCCGGAGGTATGGAGGCGCTGCTGCGGCGCCCGGAACTGTTTCAGACGCTGCGCCAGGACCCGAGCAGGCTGCCGATGGCCATCGAGGAGATGCTGCGTTGGACAACGCCGGTGAAAAACATGAACCGTACCGCGACTGAAGACACCGAGCTGGCCAGGCAGCGCATTTGCCGTGGTGACAAGCTGCTGCTGTGTTACGAGTCCGGCAACCGGGATGAATCAGCCTTCGAAGCGCCCGACCGCTTCGATATTCACCGGGACCCGAACCATCATCTGGCCTTCGGCGGTTATGGCCGGCATTTCTGCCTGGGCGCGAATCTGGCGCGCCTGGAAATCAGGGTCATGTTCGAGGAGCTCCTGCGCCGGCTGCCGGATCTGGCTCTGGCAAATGAAGACCGGTGCCCCTACCGGCACGGCAATTTCGTGCTGGGTTTTGAATCTATCCCGGTCACTTTTTCTCCTGCTTCAATGGAGGTCGCGTAATGTCTGAGAAGCTCCACGGCCAGCACGCCTTCATAACCGGCGGCGGCAGCGGCATCGGGCTCGCCTGTGCCAGGGCCTTTGCCGCCGACGGGGCGCGGGTCAGCATCATGGGCCGCTCCCGGGAGAAGCTGGCCGGCGCGTTGGAAGAGCTGCGGGCACTGGGCCAGGCCGAGGCCTACCCGGCCGATGTCAGCAGCGAAGCTGAGGTGCAAGCCGCCATTGACGCGGCCAATGCCCAGGCACCGCTGACCATCGCCGTGGCCAACGCGGGGATCGGTGGTCTGGCACCGCTGGCAGTGACCGAGGACGCGGACTGGCAGCGCATACTGCAGACCAACCTTACGGGCACCTTCTACACCTTCAAGCATGCGGGCAAAGCCATTGCCCTTGCCGGCGGCGGCGCCATGTGCGCTATCTCATCCATCGCCGGCGTGCGCACTCACCGCTTCATGCACGCCTACTGCGTCAGCAAGGCCGGTGTGGATATGCTGGTGCGCAACAGCGCCGACGAGCTTGGCGTGTCGGGCGTCCGGGTGAACAGCGTCTGCCCCGGCCTGGTGGATACCGAGATCGCGCAGGGCCTGTTCAATACCGATGCGGTGCACCAGGACTACCTGGACTGCATGCCCATACGGCGTACCGGCGAGCCTGAGGACATTGCCAGCGCCGTGCGCTTTCTGTGCGGACCGGAATCCAGCTGGATCACGGGCGTGGTGCTTTCCGTGGATGGCGGGCATCATCTGCGACGGGGACCGAACTACGAGCCATTTTCCCGGGCCATGTTCGGAGACGACATCACCGAAGGCAGGTATTGAGGGCAGATTATGACGCTTAGCAAACTATCCCGTTCCATCCAGGGCAAGGTCGCCATCGTTACGGGAGCCGCCAGCGGTATGGGCAGGGCAACCGCGCACCTGTTCGCCGATGAAGGGGCCAAGGTTGCCATCATGGATGTTAACGCCGAGCCGTTGAACACGGTGGCCAGAGAGATCGAGGCGGCAGGCTACCCGGTCAAGGACTGGGCGCTGGACCTGGGGGACCGGGATGCCATTGGCGGCGTCTTCAACGAGGTGGCCGATCACTTCGGCGGCATCGACATTCTGATCAACAACGCCGGCATATCGATGTTCGCGCCCATCGATAGTGAAGAGTACGAGGAAGCCTGGGCGCGCTCGCTGAGCATCCTGCTGACGGCGCATACCAGAACCATCCGGGCGGCTCTGCCCTGGCTGCGCAAGGCGGATCACCCTCGCATCGTCAACATCGCCTCCACGGAAGGTCTGGGTGCGACCAAGTTCGGCAGCCCCTACACCGCGGCCAAAACGGGCGTCATCGGGCTGACCCGCTCTCTGGCGGTGGAGCTGGGCGGTGAAGGCATCACGGTCAACTGCATCTGCCCGGGCCCGATTCACACGGGAATGACCGCCGGCGTGCCGGACGATGCCAAGAAGGAGTTCGCCCGCCGGCGGGTTGCGCTCAAGCGCTATGCGCAGCCGGAGGAAGTGGCGCAGATGACGCTGTCGCTGGTGCTGCCCGCCGCCGGTTTTACCACCGGGGTTGCGTTGCCCGTGGACGGTGGTCTGACGATCAAGAACGCCTGATCAGGCACCTGGGATAAACCGAGCTGTATGAACGTGTCAGGCGCGGCAAGCCAATCAGCAACGCGCCTGCACGAACAAAGGGTCAGCTGGCGCAACGTGCTGGCTTACGGCGCGCCGGGCATCGGGGCCGGTTACATGTACCTGCTCATCGGCCTGTTTGTCATGAAGTTCTCCACCGACGTGCTGCTCATCGCGCCGGCGGCAATGGGGCTGATCTTCAGCGCCTCGCGTATCTGGGATGCTGTGTCCGACCCGCTCGTAGGGTACCTGTCGGACAGGACGAAAAGTGGGCTCGGTCGGCGGCGCTCCTGGCTGCTGGCGAGCATCGTTCCCATCGCGGGCACCTTTATCATGGTGTTCTCGCCGCCGCAGAGCTTCGAAGGTGGCTGGCTGACCGCCTGGATGGCGATTGCCATTATCGGCTTTTACTCCGCCATGACGGTCTTCTTCGTACCTCATCTGTCCCTCGGGGCGGAACTCTCCGCCAACTATCACGAGCGCAGCCGCCTGTTCGGCATACGCCACGCGTTCTTCACCCTGGGCTCCATCCTCTCGCTGGGGAGCTTTTATCTGCTGATCGTTGCCGAGCAGGAAGGCCCCGAGGCCGTACGGGCCCTGGCGCTGGATCTTGCGCTGTTGTGCGCGATGGTCATGGCAGCCCTGATTCTGTTCGCGGTGTTTCGCCTGAAAGAGCGACCGGAGTTTTCGGGCCGGGTAAACGAAAATCCGTTTCAGGCCTTCGCCGACGTCTGGCGGAATCCCCATGCCCGATTGCTCATTCTGGTTACCTTCGTAGAGAACGTGGGCAGCGCGGCCATCGGGGTTCTGACGTTGTACATCGCTCAGTATGTGGTTGGCGCGCCCCAGCTCGCCCCGGTGTTCATTCTCTGCTACATGATCCCATCGACGCTGTCCGTTCCCATGTGGCTGCCGCTGGCGCGACGCTTCGGCAAGATCCGGCTGTGGATGTTTTCCATGCTGCTGACCGGCGTTTCCTTCGGCTCCATGTTCGCGCTGCCGTTCATGGACAGCCTGCTCTTCAAGAGCGTCTATATCTCTATCGCTGCCGCCTTTGCGGGGCTGGCAGCCGGCTGCGGTGGCACGATTTCTCCGTCAGTGCAGGGCGACGTAATCGACTATGACGAGTACACGACGGGCGAGCGTAAGGAAGGGTCCTATTTCGCCGCCTGGAACTTCGTTTTCAAGAGCGCCACCGGCGTCATGCTGCTGCTGACGGGCTTCGTGCTTCAGGCTTCCGGGTTCGTGCCCAACCAGCCGCAGACGATGACCGTCCAGGTTTCAATGGTCACGCTGTACGGCCTGTTTCCGCTGGTTTGTTACAGCGTCGCGGCTTTTCTGTTCCGCAAGTTCAAGTTGGATGAGCGCGCCTATGCCGAGATCAGGCGCGAGCTCGACGGGCGCCGATCTTCGGCGTCTTGACCTTGGCATCCATCAATTTACGGCGCGGGAAGCGCGAGCTGAGGGAGACGAGACGATGGGTTATCACATTCGTTCTGAAGCGGAACTGCGAGAGTTCATGGGCGAACCCCACGAGCTGGTGCGTGCCAAGAGCGCTGGCCTGATCACGGAACCTGTTCGCAGTTTCATCGAACTTTCGCCTTTCCTCTGCCTGGGTACTCACGACCTTAACGGCGCCTGCGATCTGAGCCCGCGTGGAGATGCGCCCGGTTTCGTGCAGGTTCAGGATGCCAATACTCTGGTGCTGCCTGAACGCCCTGGTAACAAGCGTCTCGACAGCGTCGTTAACATCATCAACCAGCCACGACTGTCGTTGCTGTTCATGATTCCCGGCGTGCTGGAAACGGTCCGGGTCAACGGCTCCGGCATCGTCAGCCGAGATCCCGAGCTGCTCAGCCGGTTCCCGGTGAACGGCAAGCTACCGAAGATCGTCATCGTGGTGACGGTGGAAGAAGTGCTGGGACACTGCTCCAAAGCCTACCGACGCTCCAAGCTCTGGCAGCCCGACTACGTACCGCAATCGGGGGTGCCCACGCTCCCCGAGATGATGTCGGGACATCTCGATCTGGACCGGGCCACCAGGGACCGGCTCGACCACATCATCGAGGACGATGCCCGGAACAACCTTTATTGAGGCAGAGCTCAAGGCGGGTGTCGGTCAGGCCGTAACGGGTTGGTCTGCCGTGGCGGTGAGCGTCCGGGTGGTGTACATCAGCGCAAACAGTCCCAGGAACAGGGCCGCGGTGCCTGCCAGCAGCGCGTAGGCTTCCAGCCTCAGAAGCACGAACAGGGTCAGGTACAGCGCCACCAGGATGCAGCCGATCCACAGGCACAGCGATGCCCGCCGGGCCATCAACCACAGGTAGCAGCTGATCGTTCCCGTCAGGATCATCGTGGCGATGATGTAGGACGGGGTGAAATCGAGATGTTCCGACAACGACAGCAGAGCGAGGTAGAACAGGGCCAGAGCGCTGCCGATCACCCCGTACTGAACCGCGTGAAAGCGGATCCCCGTGGTCAACTCGAAGCAGACAAAGGCAAGGAACGTGAGAGCGACAAACAGCAGGCCGTACTTGATGGCGCGGTCCACCATGCGGTAGCCGGTCAGCGGTTGAAACATGGCGACGCTGGCGCTGCTGTTGGACATGGAGATTTCCCGGGTGCCCGCTAGCCAGTTCCCCGGCAGATCCCGCGCCAACTCGTGGACCTGCCATTCGGCGGTGAACCCCCGGGTTTCGATGGCGTACCGGTCTGGCAGGTACCGGCCGCTGAAGCTCGGGTGCGGCCAGCTCGAGGCCATCTGCACGTCTGTGGCGTCGCCGACCGGGGTGAAGCTGAACTGGCCGGTGCCTTTCAGCTCCATGGCCAGGTCAAACGGGATGGGGTTGCCAGGCGTGAGACCGTCCAGCGGGGCATGGATGCCGCTGCCCAGCCAGGGCTGACCCGTACCCGCTCGGAGCGGCACGGCTTCCTCGCCCGTTCTAAACGGGGAAGCGCTGCTGATCGCCTGAGTATGAGAGATGCCCATGACAACCCGGGCAGCATGCAGATGCCGGGTGACCTTCGACGGTTGATCGTGCTCCGAAGGCTCGAGTGCGCCCTGCAGGGCCGGGAACAGGCCGCTTGCTTCGATCCTCGCCTGGTAGACGGGCACCTCGTAGATGGATCGTCGCCGGGTCTGGTGCTCCAGCACAACCTTCATCCGCAGATCCTGCGGCAGGTAGACCCGGTCGATTAACCGTTCACGCCAGACCAGGTTGCCGTTCTTCTGCTTGACCTGCTGGCGATGAACTTCGGGTACTAACAGGAACGGGCCGGCCAGGGTTTGAGCCTCTCCCCAGGCGGTGGCTATGTCCCGCACCGAGGCGTCGAAGTATTGCTGCCTCTCTTCGGTCACCCCGTCTACCAGGGCCAGCGGTATCAGCATGCTCAGGGCGATGACCCCGATGATGGCGAAACGCAGCGTGGTCTGGTGGTTGCGAATCGGCGCCATGATCAGGCTCCGAACCTGCGTTGACGCCGTGAGTACCATTCGATCGCCTTGTGCAGCTCCGCCGGCGTGAAGTCCGGCCAGTACAGATCGGGAAAGTACAGTTCGGCAAAAGCGCTCTCCCACAGAAGAAAATCGCTCAGGCGCTGTTCTTTGCCGGTTCGGATCAGCAGGTCCACGTCGGGGATGCGACCGGTAGCCCCGCCGGTGGCCGCGTCGCCACCACCGAGCAACCTTTCAAAGTGGCCGGCATCCGCGCTGTCGGACAGTCCCTTTGCCGCTTCCAGCATGGTGTGCCGCGACGAGTAATCCAGCGCGATGCGCAGCTCTCTTTGTCCTTCTGCTGTCAGCCGGGCCGTTTTCTCCATGGCACTTAGCAGCGGCGCAGGCAGGCGATCACGGCGACCTATCGTGCTGACCCGAATGCCGTTGTCCAGGCACACTGGGCTAAAACGCCTCAGCGCCAGATCGGCCAGGCGAAACAGATGCTCGACTTCAGCGCGCTGACGCTGCCAGTTCGCAGACGAGAAGGCGAAGACGGTCACGGTGCGGACGGAGCCATGCGCCAGCGACGGCAGCAGGTCGACCAATCGCTGCAGTCCTGCTTTGTGGCCTTCGCTTGCCGGCAGGTTTCTGGCTCGCGCCCAGCGTCGGTTGCCGTCCATGATCAGGGCAATGTGCTCAGGAGTACTTTGTAATGCAAAGTTGTAAGGCGCAGGGAGTGTTGATGGTAGCGGCGTAGGCATGGGGTTACTCCCGGGTCGAGGTTGCCTTGATCAAGGCTTCCATGTGCTTGAGGTAGCGGTTGAGCATTTTGCGGCCGATGGCCGTGATTCTGTAATCGGTTCGAGGAATGCGCCCCTCGAAAGATTTTGCGCAGCCCACGTAGCCGGCCTCTTCGAGCTTGCGCGCGTGCAGGCTCAGGTTGCCGTCGGTAACATCCAGCAGGCGCTTGAGTTCCGAGAACGACAGCTTCTCGCTTACGGCGAGGCTGGAGACAATGCCCAACCGCACCCGATCGTTGAGCAGACGGTGAAGATCCCCGCCTTTATCGTCGGAGACGAATCCGGAAATGGCCCGCAGCGATGCCTGGGCGGGTTGGTCCTTGCCCGGTTTAACCGCCATGATTGCGATACACCTGCCAACCGAAATAGAGGTGGAGACCGCCGAAGACGAGGCCCAGGCCGAAGTTTTCCCAACCGATCGGCAATGCCGTCATGATCAGCCCGGAACCGAGGAAACAGAAGCCCATCTGCATGACGGGGGCCACCGCATAGGTGCCTGCCGCCATAACGCCGCAGCCGTAAAGCAACATCCACACCGCGGGCAGCAGGACGTTCTGGGGCGTGGGCCATAGCAACCAGCTGAGGATCGCGCCCACCACCAGCGGCGGTACCAGACAGGTCAGAAAGCGTCTGCTGGCATCTCCGAGCAGCGGGGCGTCGAGGCGCCTGGCTTTGAGCCAGGTCGCAGCGGCGCCGCAGAGCAGAGAAATGAATGCGGTCCCGATCCAGACCACCAGCTGTGCCTGCAGCGTCGGAAACGTGGAAGCCACCGCCGTCGCCAGAAAGGCACATGAGCCCATGGCGATGCCGCCGATGCCGGATAACGCGGATACCCGTTCCGCGCGCTCCATCGCCTCGCGTATGTAGCGCAGGTTGTTTTCCGCTTCGTGTTGCAGGTCTACGGGCATGTGGTGCGTGCTCAGGTCAGCGTAGTTGAATCCTGAAGGAATTAAAGTACTTTGCATTGCAAAGCTCAAGCGCCTTTTTGTGTTGAAATCGTAATCCCTGGTGTGTATCCAGGGGAGCCGGAGAACTATCATGAACCTTTGCGAGAGAGAGAATGCCAATGACCGATCAGCTGCTGGAAAACTTTACCGACGGCATCGCCACCCTTACCATGAATCGTCCGGAGGCACGCAACGCCATGACCGGCGAGATGATGTCGGCTTTGAACGAGGCGGTTCAGCGTCTGGCTCTGGACCCGGAGGTGCGCTGCTTGGTGCTTACCGGAGCGGGTAACGCGTTCTGCGCCGGTGGGGACGTGAAAGGCCAGGCCAAAGCTGCGACCGAGCGGGCGTCGGGCGGGACCTTCAGCATCGAGCAGCGCGTTCAGGGCTTGCGCAGTGGAATGGAAACCTCACGGCTGCTTCACGAAATGCCCAAGCCCACGCTGGCGGTGATTCCCGGCGCCGTTGCCGGAGCCGGTTTGAGCCTGGCGCTGGCCTGCGACCTTCGAGTTGCCGCCGCGGAAGCCAAGTTCACCACTGCCTTTGCCAAGGTGGGCGCCTCGGGTGACTACGGTGGTTCCTACTTTCTGCCGCGGCTGGTGGGCGGTGCGAAAGCCCGCGAGCTTTACTTTACGGCCGACATAATCTCCGGGCAGCAGGCCTTTGAACTCGGACTGGTGAACTACGCCTACCCGGGCGCCGAGCTCGAGGTCGAAGCCCAGGCGTTTGCGCGCAAGCTGGCAAGCCTGCCGACCGTAGCAATCGGCTATATGAAGCGGAACCTCAACGCGGCGGATGAAGCTAGCCTGTCCCAGGTGTTCGACATGGAGGCCGAGCACATGGTGCGCTCCATGATGACCGAGGATCACGCCAACGCGGCGAAAGCCTTCGTGGAAAAGCGGGCGCCGGAATTCAAGGGTCGGTGACCCGCGATTGATGTCGGGGTGGTGTGGGAGGCGTAAAGATGCGGGTGCTTGTCACCGGAGGCAATCGCTATATCGGCCTCGACCTGGTTTTCGAGCTGGCCCGGCGCGGGCACGATGTCACCGTCATCAACAGCCACGAAACGTCGCTTCCCGACGGTGTTCAACGCATTCATGCTGACCGCCGCCAGCCCGGCGCGCTGGCGGCTGCTCTCGAGGATCACCGGGACGCCTTCGACGTCGTTTTCGACCACACGGCCTTTGACCTGAGTGACATACAGCCGATGGTGGAGCTGTTTCGCGGCCGGGTCGCCCATTACGTCTTTACCAGCTCTCAGGCCGTTTACCGCAGAAGCTTCGTGCAGCCCGTTCGCGAAGGCTTTCGTCGCCACGCGCCGGATGATGCGGATCCCCGCAAAGCCTATGGTGTCGGCAAGGTGCGGTGTGAAGACTATCTTCTGGAGCAGTGGCAGCATACGGGTTTTCCGGCGACCAGCCTGCGGGTCGGTCACACCATGGGGCCACGCAGCCCCCAGCCGTCCCGGGACCCGGCCTTTTTTGCCCGGCTGGAGGCGGGTCGACCGATACTGATCCCAGGCGATGGGTTTGCGGTGCTGCAGCTGGTACACATCAATGATGTCGCCAGGCTCATGGCGTCGCTCATCGGCAACGAGCGGGTAAGGGGGGAGATCTACAACGTCTCCGGGGCGGAGGTCACCAGCATCGTCGGGGCAGTGCATCTCATGGCCAGAGCCATAGGGGTCAAGGCGCAGATCGTCGAGGTCCCCATGGAGATCGCCCGCAGGCAGCAGCCACCTCTGGTGCACTGGGGCGAGGCCGTGGCCGGGTCCGCCATGCTGTGCATCGACAAAGCGCTGGAGCACATCGACTGGAAACCCCGATTCGGCATCGAGGAAGGCTACCGGGATTCCTACGCCTGGTACGACGGAGACGGCCGTGGGCGCTATGACTTTGATTTTTCCCGTGATGAGGCCCTCCTCGCCCAGCTGAGCTGACAGGCCTCAGCGCCCTCCTCACATCTGGCCATCTCAGATTCGGGTGTAGGTCAGGCCGCGCTCAGCCAGCGCTCTGACGTTTTCGGCGCTGAAGGTCAGGGCCATCTCGCCGGCGTTGTTGCCCTGCATGGCGCGGCGAATGATGCCCTGAATGATCGCGCCGCTGCGAAACGCGTGAAAGGCGCGATAGAAGTGAGGCTGCTCGATACCTGGCCGCCCGGTTTTTCTGCAGTAGCGATCGAGCAGCTCTTCGTACGACGGCAGTCCGTGCGCCGCCAGATCGATGTCGGCGAAAGAGCGTTCACCCGATGGCGCGTGCCACGGCGCCGTGAAGTAGGTGAAATCGGCCAGCGGGTCGCCGATGGTGGAAAGCTCCCAGTCCAGAACTGCGACGACGCTGGGCTGCGTCGGATGGGTCAGCACGTTGCCGAACTGGTAGTCGCCGTGGACGATGCTGGTGGTGCGCTGCCCCGGTACCGAGCGTTCCAACCAGTCGAGCAGTTGGTGCATTTCCTGGATGGAATCGGTTTCGGTTTCCCGGTACTGGCGTCCCCAGCGGGAAATCTGCCGTTCGAAATAGTTGCCCGGACGTCCGAAGCTTTCCAGATTCAGTGACCGGTAATCGATGGCGTGCAGCTCGGCCAGGGTATCCACGTAGTCGCATACCAGCGCGCGGCGCTCCTCGGGCGTGAGCTCGGTCATGAGCGGGTCACGCATGACGCGCCCCGGGATGTGGTCCATCACGAAAAACATGGTGCCCAGCACCGATTCATCTTCGCAGAGGACGTACGGTCGGGGGACGGGAAAGTCGGTGCGCGCCAGCGCCGCGAGGACCCGGTACTCGCGATCGACGGCGTGGGCCGACCGCATGAGAACGCCTGGTGGTTTGCGTCGCAGCACATAGTTGCGGTGCGGCGTTTCGAGCAAAAAAGTCGGGTTGGACTGACCGCCTTCGAACTGTTGAACGCTCAGCGGCCCCTGGTAACCGGCGATATTCGCCTGCAGATAGGCATCCAGCCTTACCTCATCGAAACGATGTTGGGACTTCACCGCTATGGTGATCGGCTCAAAGGTCTGTTCGTCTGTCACAGAGGTCGCTTCGGTGCCGAACGCGGTCGGACTAACGGAAAGTCGGGGTCTCCGAACGGCGTGCCGTCCGGCAACCCGCGCATGCGTGTCAGAGGATGTACCTTTAAATCCTGGGATCCGGCCTCCAGTTCCATGGCTGCGTTGCCTGGACGACTCGCCACCACCGAGTCTTCGCCGAAGAATCGCAGCGACAGGGTACGTCGGCGCCGGGACGGCTCGGTGGCTGCGCCGCCGTGCAGAACGGCAGGATGAAAGACAACGATGTCTCCCGGATCCGTCCTCCAGGAGACGATGGGCCAATCGGCTCGAGCTGCCTCTATATCCGGGAGTCGCGGCAACTGCCCGTCGCCGTACAGTGGCGCCGTGTCATCTTCCGGGTCGAAGCTGGACCCGTCGAACAACGGGCCGCGATGGGACCCGGCGACGAATTCCAGGGCATGTTCCGTGTCCACCGGGTCGAAGGGAATCCACATAACCGCCAGATCGCTCCCGCGAATCGGAAGATAGGATGAATCCTGGTGCCAGGGGGTGCGTCGGGTGGTGCCGCCTGATTTCGTGAAAACCTGCTCGTACATGAACCAGACCCGGTCTTTGCCCCACAGCCGTGCGACAATGTCGCCGACCTCCGGCTGATCAAGCAGGGTCTGGTAATGAGCGAACGCTGCAGGGTTGGCCAGGTCCTGATAGAAGGTGCCGCTGCCTTTCGACGGAAGTTCCGCTGCCCCGGGACCTGGGTGGCTCAGGCTCCACTCGTAGGCCTTCTGTGCCAGAGACAGCGTTGCCGCAGACAGCGCGCGGTGCAGATAGACCACGCCGTCCCGCCGGTACCGTTCGGTCAGCGCGGAATCAGCCGATCTGGCTTCCTCCGAAATCTGCGGGCCGGTGTTTTCCTGCTGCATATTTCCCCCCGCGGGCAGCGAGCCGGCAGGCCTGCTTTCGAGCGCTTTCGACCGCGTCGGGGAACGCGTTGACACGCGCCTGGCCAAGGCAGGTCGAACCGCAAAAAAGCTAGCACAGGCCCGGGCAAATTGAAACGCATTACATTTTGACTTACGCTCCCGCGGAGGTCGCTACATCAATTCGTTGCGTTCCGCAGCCAACACGGCCGGCTTCATCGCGGTTCCAGCGGTGCGACCTAGGGGGAACCTGAACATGCCGACCAGAGAGCAGGCTTTCAGTCAGCGGGAGGCACTGAGGCGGCTGACGGGCCGGGGTGGTGCTTTCAAGCTGTCTACCGACGAGCCTGACGGCTATGGTCCCCTGCGCGTCTATGACACGGGTCCTAAGACGCTCCGCGACCTGCTGATTGCCAGTCGCGACCTCGGCGACCGGGAGTTTCTCATCTACGAGGACGAGCGGCTCACCTACCTGGAACATTACTCCGCGGCCGCCCGGATGGCCGCCTGGCTCTCGGCGCAAGGCGTGGGCCATGGCGACAGGGTGGGTATCTGCATGCGCAATTATCCCGAGTGGTCCATTGCTTTTTTCGCCTGCCAGGCGATGGGCGCGATTGCCGTGACGCTCAACGCCTGGTGGACGGCGGACGAGCTGGCGTACGGAATCTCGGATTCCGGCTGCAGCGTTGCGGT
>CAMYJX010000003.1:0-5163 GCA_947258825.1 uncultured Pseudomonadales bacterium | reverse complement strand
AATGAGCCGCGGTCTTCTAATGAGCCGCGGTCTTCTAATGAGCCGCGGTCTTCTAATGAGCCGCGGGCGCTACAGATTCTGGTTGTTCGGGACCCTGATCGCATCTTTGAGGTTGCTCATTGGGAGGATGCGCTTGCGGGGCACTCGGATGTCAGAGAGCTGCCCGCTGCCTCGGTGGATCCGCTGGACATCGCCACGATCATGTACACTTCCGGCACCACGGGCGTTCCCAAGGGCGCTCTGCACAGCCACCGCAACCACACGACGAATATTCAGAATACCTTGCTGGCCGGTGCTGTTGCTCGGGCGCAGCTTCCCGACGATCTTGCGGGTGAGCCACCGATTCCCTGCGCGCTGCAGACTTTTCCCTTGTTCCACATTGGCGGATTGAGCGGCCTTTACATCTCGCTGGCCAGCGGCGGCAAGCTGGTGCTCATGTACCGATGGGATGTCGATGAGGCGCTGGCGCTGGTTCAGCGCGAGCGGGTGATTTCCTGGAGCGCGGTGCCGACGCTGGTTCGGCAGATGCTGGAGCATCCTGGCGCCACCGACGCCGCCTTGGCTAGCGTGGTTGGAATTGCTTCCGGAGGCGCCCCCGTACCCGCGGACCTCATCAACCAGATCGGCACTCGGTTCCAATCGCGGGTGGCGCCGGGTAACGGCTACGGGGCGACGGAAACCACCTCTGCCATCATTGTCAATGGCGGCGCCGACTACCTGGCGCGCCCGCAGAGCGTCGGACGGCCGGTAGCCACTGTCGATGTGCGCGTCGTGGATGAGCAGGGGCAGGACTGTGAGGTGCACGACATCGGTGAGCTGTGGGTTCGCGGCCCCAACATCTTTGCCGGGTACTGGAACAGGCCTGAGGAGACGGCTGCCGCCTTCTCCGATGGCTGGTTCAGAACCGGCGACCTGGGCTACGTGGACGATGAGGGCTTTTACTACGTCGTGGATCGC
Source organism: uncultured Pseudomonadales bacterium (assembly GCA_947258825.1). Lineage (GTDB taxonomy): Bacteria > Pseudomonadota > Gammaproteobacteria > Pseudomonadales > Azotimanducaceae > UBA7803. The sequence goes on along the minus strand of CAMYJX010000003.1, from coordinate 4,206 downwards.
AAGAAGGACGTCGTTATCCGCGGGGGTGAGAACGTCTACTGTGCCGAGGTGGAAGGTGTGCTCCACGAGCATCCTCTGATTGTCGACGTGGCGCTCATCGGCCTGCCACATCGCGCTTTGGGCGAGGAAGTTGCCGCAGTGGTGGAGACGGCGCCGGGCGCCGTGATGAGCGAAGCGGAAGTGCAGGCGTGCGTGCACGCGCGGCTCGCCCATTACAACGTGCCCACTAGGGTTTTCTTCACGGATGAGCCACTGCCGCGAACGGCCAGCGGCAAGATCCTCAAGCGCGAACTCAAGCAACGCTACGGGGAAGCGGGCCGGTAATGCCAGCGGGTACGGATTTCCCTCGCCAGTTGCCCATGCCCCAGGTTCTGCCCGGACTCACGGGCGATGTCGAGCAGGCGTTGCGTGATCTGAATGACTATGGCCTGTGCCTGATTGCCGATGTGCTGGATGCAACCATGCTTGGCCGGGCTCGAGACGCCCTCTACCTTGCCGCGGCGGAAGACCGCGAGCGATCCGGGGAGGTGAAGGGCTTCGCTCTGGACAGCAACGAGCACAATCAGCGGGTGTGGAATCTGCTCAATCGAGATCCGGTATTTGCGGATCTGGCCGAACACCCGCTGGCAATCCACCTTGTGCGGCAGACCCTTGGCTGGCCAGCGCTACTCAGCAATATTTCCGGGAACATTACTGAGCCGGGAGCGGAAAGAGGGGTGCTGCACGCGGATCAGATATTCGTGCCCGAACCCTGGCCGGAACGGCCTCAGGGCATCAACGTAGCCTGGTGTCTGGATGAGTTTACGGCTGAGAATGGCGCTACCGAGGTGGTGGTTGGCAGTCACCGCTGGCACCGGGGGCCCACGGAAGCGGATGTGGATGTTCCCATGATTCCCGTGGAAGCGCCCGCGGGCAGCGTGCTGGCTTTTGAAAGCCGTATCTGGCATCGCTCCGGTGCCAACACTTCCGCAGATCGCAGGCGTGCGGCCGTATTCCCGTTTTACACCACTACGGTCTATCGAACGCAGGAAAACTGGTTCCTGTCGCTGGACCCCGCTGTCCGTCGCAACGCCTCGGAGACGCTGTTGACCCTGCTGGCTTACAGGTCCGAGGGTTTCGGCCTGGTTTACGGCGAATCGCCGCAATAGCCGGGTGTTTCCTGCGCTTGGGTGGTCGGGGTGCTTCCGAAGGTCTTCGTCAGAGGACGGTGATTACCGGTTCAGAAAGTTCAGCGGCAGACCGGGGCGAGGCCAGGGTATGGACACCAGGCGCCCGGAGCTGGACAGAGTGATATAGGCGGTCTTCAGCGCTTCACCGCCGAAACAGATGTTGGTGGTAAGCGGATCGTCGGTGGCGAGGTGCGTCACCTCGTATCCGTCTGGTGAAATGGTGGTAATGCCTCCGTTGACAAGGGTGGCCACGCAGACGTTTCCTTCCGCATCCACAGCCATCGAGTCCAGCAGCTGATAGCCGGGCAGTCCGGCAAGCAGGGTCATCGCCTGGGGGCCGGCGGCGAGCTGGCCGGGGCGTTCTATAGCGCAGGCCCATACCCGGCCGGTGACCGTCTCCGCGAAGTACAGGGTGTTCTCGTCGGGAGAGAGACCGATTCCGTTCGGCGTTTCGCGATGGGTCAGCTGCCGCGATATGCCAGAGCCATCGGGCTTCGCGTAATAGATGGCGCCATGGTGTCTGTAGGTGTCGTAAGACTTTCCGAGGTCCGTAAACCACATGCCGCCTTGGGCGTCGAAAACGATGTCGTTGGGGCCATTGAGAGACAGCCCGTCGGACTCGCGATAGAGAATGTCTACGCTACCGGTATCCAGCTCGACGCGCTCGATGCGTCCTCCGGAATAGTCATCCGGCGTGCCGGAGGGCACCAGTCGGCCGCCGGTGTCGTTCCAGGTGAACCCGCCGTTGTTGCATACGTAGACGGCGGCGTCAGGGCCAACGGCGGCGCCGTTCGGTCCCCCACCCAGATCGGCGATTACCGCGATGGCGCCGTCCGGGGTCACCCGGCTCAGAGTGCCCCGGGCGATCTCCACCAGCACGATGCTGCCATCGTTCATCGCGATGGGGCCTTCTGGAAAAGCCAGACCCTCTGCAATCGTATGCATGCTGGCACCCTCCCTCGGTCCCTAGCAATTTCTTATAACATGTTTGAAAACCGAAATCGCTGTGATAGGTTCGATGGCCCTGGGGGAGGCGAAAATGGCGTACGAGATCAAGCGATTTCCTTTTGCAGGTACGGTAGACGCGGACGGCCACATACTGGAACCACCGGATCTGTGGGAGAACTATCTCGAAGAAAGATATCGGCCGCGGGCGCTGCGCATCCGGACTGACGACGTCGGCTTTGAATATCTGGAGATCGACCAGCAGCCCTCGGCACGATCACGCAAAGGCTCTCTGGGTCTGCTCGGCGCCATGGGTGATGATGATCTGCGGCCTCGCCCCGACCGCCGTTACGCCGACAACATGCCATTCGGTTCCAGTGATCCAGCAGAAAGGCTCGACCTCATGGTGCGGGAAAACCTGGAGCACTGCCTGCTTTACCCGACCATCGGCCTGCTCTGGGAAGCAGAGCTCAAAGACCCGGAGCTGAGCCTGGCCTACTGTCGCGCCTACAATCGCTGGATCGCCGATTTCTGTCGCGACAGCGGCGGCAGGCTGGTGCCCATCGCTCAGCTCACGCTGCTGGATGTGGCGGGCTCCGTGGTGGAGCTGGAACGGGCAGTGAAGGATGGCTGCAAAGGCGCCTGGGTGAACCCTTTCAACCACAATCGCGTGATTCATGGCAGCCCTGCTCATGATTCCCTGTTTTCCAAATGCTGCGAGCTGGACGTGCCGTTGGCCATTCATCCGACCTTCATGCCACATGGCGCCGCGGAAGGAATCTTCGACTGGCCACGGGAAGGGCGGGCCTGGGGCGAAGCCATCTGGTTGCGCTCCATCGTGCAGCAGGCGCTGATCTCTTTCTTCTCGCTGGGCACTCTGGAGCGGTTTCCCGATCTGCGTCTCGGCGTGCTCGAAGCGGGCTCCGGCTGGATAGGCGCGCTGCTGGATCGGCTGGACGCGTTCAGCGCGTCGATGAATCTCCATCGGCCCAGCGCCACCGAGCTGTTCCGGCGTCAGTGCTTCATTTCCGGCGATCCGGACGAGACCGCGGCGCCCCACATTGTTGATCATGTAGGGGACCAGTGCTTCATGTGGGCCAGCGACTATCCGCATCCGGATCATCCCCATACCTGGGTGGACGATCTGACCCGCTATGCGCAGGGGCTGTCTGAGCAGTCGCGGCAGAAGGTGCTGGGCGGTAACGTCAAGCGGATCTATCGGCTGTCGTAGCCATGCCCTGACCCGTTTCGATCGGCAACCGGGCTCAAGACGTCCGTGACGACCCCGCCTGGCGGTTTCCTTACTAGTCTTCCGGCTTCTCGCCGTAGTCCTGCCAGGGCGCGTCGCGATCGCGAATCACCTCCCGGAAACCTTTCTCGCCGAACGACTCCACCCACTGGTAGGCTTCTTCCGTGTGCCGTGTGACGCCGTCGAAGAGCGTGCCGATGAGCTGGGTCGTGCGCAACCCCATGTTTTCGAATGCCTGGTTGATCAGAAGCTTGTTCAAGGCCAGTTGATTGGCGGGGATATGTCTGAATCGGCGCGCCTCGGCTTCAATGCGGTCAGACAGATCATCCGGTTCGACAACGCAGGAGACGAGGCCTATCCGGTGCGCGGTCGCCGCGTCGATGGCGCGGCCGGTCAGCAGGAACTGTTTGGCGTGCTCAAGCCCCAGACGGTAGACCCAGAGCATTGTGGTCGGCGTGCCGTAGATCCGGCTCGGCGCGTAGCCGATGTGCGCGTCACTGGCCATGAACAGGAGATCGCAGCACAGGACAAGATCGGTTGCGCCGCCGATGGCCCAACCCTTTATCTCGCCCAGCACCGGTTTCGGACACTCCCAGATGCGCATGAACCGGCGCACGTTGTTGCCCATGAACTGATAATCGCGAACGGGGTCCCAGGCGCCGACCCGCGCGTCGATATCCGGCGCGCCGTAGGGTGTGTCCCAGCGCCCGCGGTCGGTGAGATCGTAGCCGGCGGTAAAGGTGTCTCCGACGCCGCGCAGAACGATGGCTGCGACATCCTTGGAACGTGAAGCGCGATCGATGTCGTCGGCAATGCCCTGTACGACCGCGTCGGTGAGGGTGT
>CAMYJX010000002.1:12182-64632 GCA_947258825.1 uncultured Pseudomonadales bacterium | reverse complement strand
GTGCCTTGCCAAGGTGATCTACATTGCCTGCGGCCCGCTTCTAGACAGGAAAAACGCGAGACGCTCTGAGTATGCAAGAATTAATCAGAGGTTCCCTAGCCCTGCTTATTGCAGGTCAAACTGCAGCGGCAGGCTCCATGGCTCCACGCGTATGGCGATGGGCGTCGGGTGCGTCCCTGGTTTGAAGCGTGGATTCTTGATCACTTCCATCAGCTTTCTGGTGCCGATAACGGTTTCGGCTCTGGCCAGCTGATAGCCGACGCAGAAATGCTTGCCGAGCCCAAAGCCGAGATGGCTGGCTTTGCCGTCCTGCCGATAACCGGAGCGTAACTCCTTGCCGAAGTAGAGGTCATCGCGAAGCAGGTCGAACCGATCTGGATCGCGGAACACGCGTTCATCCCGGTTTCCGCCGTAGATCGAAAGCGACACCAGCGCGCCCGCAGGTATGACCTGGTCGTACATGGGTACGTCTCTGATCGCCCTGCGCATCTGACCGGCAGCAGGCGGGTGGATCCGCATCATCTCCGTAAAGGCCCGATCGAGCAGTTCCGGGTCCTGTTGGACGGCTTGCCATTGTTCCGGGTTCACAAGCATCTGGTACCAGAGGTTGGCGATGGCCTTGTCCGTTGTTTCTGCACCGGCAACCAGGATCAGGCTGGCGAAAGACTTGATCTCTTCCTTGGTCATGCGCTGGCCATCCACTTCCGCCACCGCAAGCCGCGACAGCAGGTCGTCACCCGGGTCGGTAGCACGGGCGTCGATCAGAGGATCGAGGTAAGCATGGTACTCGGCGTTCGCGGCCACCCCTCTGGCACGCAGCTCGGGGCCGCCGTTGATGCCGTTCATCATCGCCGGGTACCACTGGTGGAACATCTCATGGGCTTCCTGGGGCAGATCCAGCACGTCCAGGATTACGTTCAGGGGCAAGCGGGTGGCGAAGTCGTCCACGATGTCGATTTCGCCGGCCTCGGCCGCGCTTGCTGCGATCCTCTGGGCCTGAGTCGCCGTGAATTTTTCGATCAGCGCCATGGTATTCCGCGTCACCACCGGGAGCAGCGACTTGAGCTTCAGGCCAACGAATTCCGGGGCAACGATGTTACGCAGCTTGGTGTGTTCTTCGCCGTCGTATTCCATCAGCGTAGGTCCGAATACCGCCCCGATGGAAAGGCCGTTGGGCGAAGCGGAAAAATTTTCCGTGTCTTTGAAGGCGTTCACCACATCGTCGTAGCGGCTGATCATCCATATGCCCATCTGCGGGATCTCGTAGACGGGATAGTGATCACGCAGCAGTTTCAATGTGGGATAGGGGTCCGCAGCATATTCGGGGCTGGTGAAGATGCCGGGGTCGATCTCGGGTCGGCTCGTTGCCATGCTCCTCTCCTGTTGGGCGTCCGACTTACAGTATGTACGCGTCGCCGGTGGCGCGCACGGTGATATCACCGACGGATATGCCCCACGGCTGGTTGATCGCGTAAACGATCTGGTCTGCCAGGTATTCGGGCTCCAACGCGTAGTATTCAACGTTGTCCACGTCTGCATGTTCCGGGGGCAGCTCTCCGGCAGCGTGCGCCTGCATCATCTGCAGATAGCGGGGCGCGTTGTGACCCAGAATACCGACGATGGCGCCCTGATTGACGATGCTGGAACCCAGGCCGGTTCCCGGCACGCCGGTAGGCTTGACGATGGTTACCTTGATGCGGCCCTGGGTTTCCATGCGCAGGGATTCAGAGAGAAAATTCACCGCTGCTTTGGTCGCGCCGTACACGCCGGCGCCTGCCACGGGGTAGTTTCCGTAGATAGACGACACGTTGATGATGTGGCCGCGACCCTGCTGCATCATCAGGTCGTAGACGGCCATGATGCCGTTCAGCACGCCTTTGATGTTGATGTCGATGCAGCGGCTCCAGGTTGCGGCGGCCTCGGCATGATCGGAATAGAAGGCCAGCGGCATGACGCCGGCATTGTTTACCATCACGTCGATCCGGCCGAAGCGCTCCAGCGCCTGCTGCGTCAGCCGCGTGACCTGATCCAGCTGCGTAACGTCCGTGACTACCCCGAGGACAGATCCCGCGTCGTCCCTGATGCTCTGGGTTGTTGCCTGCAGCGGCACCTCGTCGACATCGGCACAAACGACGTTAGCACCTTGGGCTGCCGTTTTCTCGCTGACCAGTTTGCCAAAACCACTCGCCGCGCCGGTTACGACGATGACTTTGTTTTTGATGTGGTTGGTCATCCGACCTCGATCCGATGAACTCCGCGCTTAGAGCGCGTCCGGTTGGTTCGCTTTCTGCTGTTCGAGAATCATCTGGCGGACGCGACGCAGGGTCATATCCAGGTCCGATATGTCGCGGGTTTCACTGGGATCCTCGCCCAGGCGCGCTACCCTGCCGCGGGACAGCAACTGTTGATGCAGTCGGTTCATGGCCCTCCGCGGTACCCAGCAGCCCATGCCGATCAGGCGATCGATCCAGGGGCGAGGCCGGTACAGATCGTGATGGGCGTCGTTTCCGCTTCCCAGCCGACCCAGCGCGTTCAGCAACCGGGTGGGTAAGGTTTCAGGCAGCTCGTACAGAGACACTTTGGCTCGGGTTGCGCACGCTTCCCCAATCATGGAAGCGCTGTCGCCGGTGACCACGATATGGTCGGCGGCGTGCAGAAATTCGGCGTAAGGATTCTGGCCTTTGGTTTCAGGGCGCCACAGAAAACCGATGTGTGGTGCCCGAACAGATTCCAGAAGCGCTTTGCCTGCCTCCGGATCCGATCGAGGGCTGGTGGTGATCATCAGCGAACCGCCGCTCTCCCGGGCCAGCGCGTCTATACGGCTCGCCATATCGACGGCAACGCTCCTGTCGAATCGGAAGTTACCATTGCTGCCACCGACCATAACGGCAATGCGGGGTGACGGCAACGTTTCGATGGCGGAGACCCACTGGTCTGCGGACGGAGCATCCGCCGGCTCCGGAAGGCCGTTCAGGGGCAACGTGTTGTGGAGCACGTTTGGCAGATCGGGCAGTCGGTACTGGGGAGTGGTCACCACCAGGTCGAACCAGTGCAGCGGTGCCCATGGCCTGCCCAGGCAGATCAGCTTCGTGCGGCCTTTGGATCGTAGCTTGATCCAGCGTGCCGCGGCCGCGCTGCGCCCCCCAATCGTAATAACCAGATCCGGCCAGGGCGGTTTGAACAGATGTGCCTGTGCTGAGCGTCGGGGTATTCGACCGGTGATCCGATGCAAGATGACATCTCGCATGGTGAACAGGGGGGCCTTGAACTCGCACGGCCAGCCGAGTGCGGCAACCAGATTTTTCACCTGGTTGTCGTCGCCAGCCCGCTCCTCGAGGATAGCCCAGACTTTGGGCAAGGCCGACGTGGGAACGGCGCCGCGCAGTGGCTTCAGGCCGGGTGCCGGCGCGGCTTCGATAGGCTGCTCTGAGTTTGAGAACTTGTGCTGAGGCACCGTCTTTTCCTCTGGGCCTGGCTTGCCGAACCAGCGAGCTTCGATTTTCAGGCAGACCGGGCTAAAAATTCAGAGCCATCGGGCGGTCTGCTGAACCCGTCCCCGCGGTCGAGACCGACCCGGTGATGATGCTAACGGCCAGCACTCTAGCGCCTCCAGCCGATTTCCGCCAGCGACCCCTCGCCCACCCAGGGCGCGGCCGGTCACCGGGCGTCGGAATGATGGTATGTTTCCTGTGAACCTTTCAGCAGACGAGTGCTGATGGAAGGGTTCCCGGGTTTTGATTGTGATGAGGCAGCCACCTGCCCTCCGTTGGTACAGCGCATGAGCAACGACAGAATTGGGTCATCGTTCCGAGATCCCAGCGGCTTTCTTTTCAGAAAAGATGGCCGGATTCAGCGGCAGATCAATCGGAGTTACGGCGATGACTACGATCTTCTGATGAGTTCAGGTCTTTACGACTCCCTGACCGATAAGGGTTGGCTGATTCGCCACGCAGAGGTGCAGATCGAGGAGCAAACGAGCGCCTACAGGATCATTCAGCCGGAGCAGGTAAGCTACATCTCGTATCCCTACGAGTGGTCCTTCAGCCAGCTGAAGGATGCGGCCCTGCTGACCATGGATATTCAGATTGAAGCCCTGAAGCATGGTATGCATCTCAAGGACGCTTCTGCCTACAACATCCAGTTTCACTCCGGTCGTCCCGTCCTCATAGATACCCTGTCCTTCGAGAGATACGAGCAGGGCAAGCCCTGGCAAGCCTACAAGCAGTTCTGCCAGCATTTCCTGGCACCCCTGGCGCTGGCCGCTTTTGCCGACTTCCGATTGCTGCGTCTGCTGCAGACCTTCATCGATGGCATACCGTTGGATCTGACCAGCAGAATGCTGCCACGAAGAACCTGGCTTCGCTATCCTCTTCTGGCCCACATTCATCTGCATGCGCGTGCGCAGAGAAAATACGAGAACGTGGGGAAAGATCGACAAGCCAGCGTGCAGGCCTCTTTGCGAGCTTCGCAGATCGAGGGGTTGATGATCAGCCTGCGCGATGCGGTTCGCAGCCTGGTCTGGAAGAACGCCATCTCGGAGTGGGGTGACTACTACCAGGACACCAACTACGCAGATGAATCCATGGAACACAAAGAGCGTCTGATATCCACGCTGCTCCGGGATCACAAGCCCAATGCTGCTCCCACCCTGGCAGATTTCGGCGCCAACACGGGCAGATTCAGTCGAATCGCCAGCGGTGAAGGTTACTTTGTGCTGGCCCATGACATCGACGCCATAGCGGTCGACAAGAACTATCGGGAATCAGTTGAGCGCTCGGAACGTTCTATCCTGCCTTTGCTTCAGGATCTCACCAGTCCCAGCCCCGCCATCGGCTGGGCAAATCAGGAACGAATGAGCTTTGCGGAGCGTAATAAGGTCGATGTTGGCATGGCTCTGGCGCTGATCCATCACATCTGCATCGCCAACAACGTGCCAATGAAGATGGCGGCGAAATTCTTCAGCTCGCTCTGCGGGATGCTGATCATAGAATTCGTTCCAAAGTCGGACTCACAGGTAGCGCGACTGCTGGCTACCCGTGAAGACATCTTTCCCGATTATCATGAGGATGGATTCGAAGATGCGTTTCGCCGATATTTCAAGATTCTCACCGCGGAAAAGCTGCGCGGATCGGAGCGCACGCTGTATCTTCTTGAGAGAAGACCTGAGGCTGTAAACTGACCCGGGGCCACGCCTTGAGCCGCCATGGATAGAACCCGATTCCGTCCTTCAAACGACTTCTGGATCCGGCTGGCGGCCTGTTTTCTCCTTGTCTGGACGCCTTACTTCCTTTTTTCCAGCTTCCGGGGCCATCCCATACCGGCCGGCGCGCTATTCTATTCCGGGGCCGTCTTCGCCGTGCCGGCCATGGGCTTCACGCTGGTGGCGGGCGGAACTCGCGGAATTCGGCACGCTCTGGTGTTCGCATTCCTCGTTTCGCTGTTCCTGGACCTGCAGACCACCTGGTTCGACGGCGTCCTGGCAGCGGGTTGCGCGCTGGTCGTTGCATGCCTGTGCTGGCTGCTTCGGGAGCATCTGGCGCTGATCCTGGTTTGCGTTCTGAGCGCCATGCTGGCGGGAACCGTTCTGATCCCGAGCAATGAGCAATATGTGGAAACCCGGTCTGTCGAAGGTGCTGCTCGAGTGGGAGATCAGGTGGGAGCCGACCCGCCGCCGGGAACCCTCATTCATATCATTCTGGACGAGTTCGCAGGGTTGGGTGGCATTCCAGAGGACATCGCCGGTGGCCAGGTGCTCAGGAAAGAGATTGCCGAGTTCTTTCGTTCATACGGCTTCGAGCTGCGGGCCAACGCGATCAGTCAGTATGTTTCGACCAAAGTCTCCATCTCCAGCATGCTCAACTTCGAAGCTGGAGAAGCGCCCGAGAACAACTACCGCGGCAAACGACCTTTCATCCTGACCAGCAACCGCTACTTCCAGACGCTGCATGAGCGTGGTTATTCGCTCAACGTCTACCAGTCGAACTATCTGGACTACTGCGCGGAGGCCCCCGTCCCTCTCGCAAGATGTTTGACGTATCGTTATGACGGAACCGATTGGCTGCGTTCGGCCGACCTCAGTGATTTTCAGAAGATGGCCGTGTTGCTGGGAATGCTGCTGAATCACCCGGGGATTCTTGAGACCTTCTGGAAATCGTACGTCGGTCTGAGGCTGCAAGCCCGGCGGATCGGTATTTCTCTGCCGGTCGTGATGGCTTGGGATGGGCGGGTAGCACCGCTGGCCTCGTCGTCAGCATTCCGGTCTGTCCGGGATACCGTTTCGGTGGCTTCCCCGGGCACCGTCCATTTTATTCACTTGCTCCTGCCCCACAGCCCTTATGTTTTTGACTCAAACTGCGGGTTGCGCGACAAACCTCTCACGTGGCTGAGCCATCATCCACTCCACCGCCGGGGGAATTCGTCGGCAGGTCGTGATCAGAGATATGGTCTCTACTTCGAGCAGGTTCGATGTACGCTCCGGCAATTGGGTGGTCTTTTCGATGCGTTGAAGGCGGAGGGCAATTGGGAGCGTGCCGAAATTATCCTGCATGGCGATCACGGGTCCCGCCTCTATGAGACAGCGCCGCGCGCAGAAACTCGCAGCGAGCTGACCGCGCGGGATCTGGCTGACGGTTTCAGCACCCTATTTGCCAGCAAAACTACTCGCGGCCCGATGATGACTGACGATAGCGCCGGTCCGGTATGGCGGATGCTCGCCGAGACCCTGGGGGTGAATGTGGGGCCGAGCGAACCGGGTTCGCCGCTGCAGGTTTATCTGGAGGGCCGTGAAGACGATTCATGGGTAACCTATCCCTGGCCGGCTGACCCTTAGCCCTGGCCTTGCGTCTCTCTGCGGCGCGGCTTAGAGTTGCAACCCGCGTAAAGCAGCGTGGGTTCACTTCGCGATCATGCACATCCTCCCTACGAGAGACACCCTCCCCATGAAAAATGCGGCCTGGCGGCTGATTACAGTTGCGATTTTGAGCGCCTGGGTGGTTCCGGCGCATGCCTATCTCGATCCCGGCACCGGGAGCATGTTGATTCAAGGTCTCATCGGCGCCATTGCCGCGGTGAGCGTCACCCTCAGGCTCTACTGGCACAAGATCAAGGCAGCCTTCGGCGGCGAAGCGAGCGATGCTGACGAGGGGGACGAAATTGCCGCCGAAAGTGTCGCAGAAGATCTCAATGGGGAACGTCGCGGCGAGCCAGGGGAAACGCTGAGCAAGGATTAGATCCTGCAGGCAGCAGCTCAGCCCGACCCGGCACGAACGCCGGCGTCGATGTTCGCCTCACCCTCCCAGACTTCGTTCACGAACAGGCGGTCGCTCTGCTCGACGGGCGACGTCTCAATGGGGACATAGACGAATTCCTGCTCGCATTCCATGCCTTCGGGGGAGAAACGCATGTTCAATCCGGCGCGTCGCCGGTCCGAACGGTTGGGCTGGCTGCCATGCAGCAGCCAGCTGTGAAAGATGATGAACTCGCCCGGCTTGAGCTCGATGGACTGTGCCCGCTGCAGATCCTGCTCCGTGACCGCGCCGGACTCGATCAGTTCAGATCTGATGTGCTTGTTATAGTTGCCAACAAGACGGAGATGGCTGCCGGGAATTACCTGCAGCGCCCCGTTGCCCATGTCGGACTTGTCGATCGCCATCCAGACAGACAGGGTGGGGACTGCCTTGCCGTCTTCCATGAACCCGCCGTTCCTGTCACCCACGTCCTGATGCCACGCGACCTCCGACTCTTCGCTGTTGGGCATCTTCACCACAAATCGCGCCTTGAACAGCGAAAAGCGCGAGCGGCCCATCACCTGAGCGACACGGCGAACGACCGAAGGATGCGTGCAGACGTTGAACAGATCCTCTTCAACAAGATGTAACCCGCGCCCTTTCTTGACGGGTACGATAAGCTTCTGCCATTCGGCATCGCACTGAAACGGACCGATGTAGCCTTGCGTTTCGAAACGCTGCAGCTCATCTTCGGAGACTCGAAATTCCGCGGGGAGGGGCTGCTGATTTCTGGACGAAGCCTGCGCCTGCAGGCTTTTCCAGCTTTCCGGACGAGTCCAGAAAGCATCCTCGCGTCCGCCGTAGTAGTCGTCCAGCGCCCGGTCGACGATGCGAGCTGTGCGCATCGCGTCATCTGCGTTGTCGCCGTTGTCTCCCGCGGCCACCTTGGCAGTCACGTGTTGAATCAGGTTCCGGTGGGGATAGTCGGCCTCTTTGAAGCGAAAGGTTTTGTGAATGGGCAGGCCGAGGTTCTCACCGTACTTTACGTACCAGCGTTCATAGCGGCTCTGGCTGACTCGCATTCTGGCGGCCCGCTCGAATTCCACCTTCACGGGCTTGGACACAGAGGTCCCCTTCATGGTGATGCGCCCTCGCGTGCCGTCGATGACGAGCTCGTCTCCCGATCGGCTGGCCGCGAAGTTCCATAGCGCGTTTCCCACGGCACCGCTTTGCGTACGGAAGGAAAGGGCGACGGCGTCTTCCGTGGTTTCCCGAGGAATCAGATTCGTGGCGCTTGCCCCGTCATGCTCCAGCGCTCCAAACCAGAGATCGAACAGGTCGAGCATGTGGCAGGCAAGGTCGTAGAAGCTGCCTCCCCCGGTCACCGCGGCGTCGATGGGCTGTCGGTCAGGGGGGGCGGGCTTGGTCATCCGGTAGTCGATGCTGACGATGCTGCCGAGCACGCCAGAGTCGAGGATTGCTTTGACCTTGAGAAAGCGCGGCAAGTGGCGCCGATAAAATGAAACATGCAGAGGTAGCCCGACATTACGAAAGGCCTGGCGCATGCGTTGAAATTCCGCCAGGGATCTTCCCGCGGGTTTTTCTACCAGGCACGGCTTCCCGGCCTCCGCTACTGCCAGCGCGTACTCGAGTTGGTTGCCCGGCGGCGTGGCGACGTATATCACGTCCACCTCCGGGTGCTGGATAACGTCTGCGGCGCTGGTGCTCCAATGGGCCGCGCCGTGTTTGAGCGCAAATTCTTCCGCGCGCGCAGCGTCCCTGCGCATCACGGACACGAGCTGGCTGTCGGGAATCGCGTTGAACGATGCGCCGGCTTTGCGATCGGCAACGTCGCCGCAGCCGACGATACCCCATCCCACGTTTCTGCTCATAGACCCTCCGGGCCGTGCTTGCTGGCGTCTCGACGTCGCGCATTATAGCCGGTGACCAGCGCCGGTAGCATCTTTGGCGGGCTGCTGTCGAACGCCCCAGGGACACGCTGGTTAGACGCTGCGTGGTCCTATAAAATTCGTCGGGTTCAGTAGCCACTTGATGATGGCGCTTCATGTTGCAACGGGTGTTCGAACACGCCTTCAAGGTATTGCCGGTGGATCAGCGCTATTCAGCGGAGCGGCGTGTGCGCGGCTGGTTCGATCTGCGGCGCTTGAAGCAGGCGGATTTCGTCGTGGCCTCGTTCGGGAAGAGCGGCAGGACCTGGGTGCGGGTGATGATCTCGCGCCTTTATCAGCTGGAGAAAGGGCTGGCTGAGGGGACCCTGCTGGAGTTCGGCAACTATCATCGCCTCGACCCCTCGATACCGAAGGTGCTGTTCACCCACGACAACTATCTGCGTGACTACACGCGGGACGGTGGTTCCAAACGCGCCTATCGGGACGAGCGTGTGATTCTACTGGTGCGGCATCCTGCGGACGTGGCGATGTCCCAGTATTTTCAATGGAAGCACCGTATGCGGCCGCACAAAGTTGCGCTCAATCAGTATCCGCCCGCGAATGGAGAGCTTTCACCCTTTGACTTCATCATGGGAACCAGCGGGCTGCCCAAGGTCATTGATTTCATGAACGAGTGGATATGCGGGGTCGACGAGGTACGTGACGCCCTGATTGTTCGCTACGAGGATATGCGCGCCGATACCGTTAAAGAACTCGATCGGCTGGCGCGTTTTCTGGGCCTGGAGCCCGGACCGGAAACGCTGGCGGAAGTGGTGGAGTACGCGTCCGTTGAGAACATGAAGAAGCGGGAAGCTGAAGCACAATCGGACAGCGATCGGCTGCGCGCCGCGGACCCCAGCAATCCGGACAGCTTCAAGACCCGCCGTGCCAAGGTGGGCGGATATCACGATTATTTCGATGCCGAACAGATTCGACTGATCGACCGGCAAATAGCGGACAAGCTGGACAACCGGTTCGGCTACGCTGCCAAGTAACCTTATTGAGATCCGGATTCATGGAACATTGCGTCTTCATTCATACCAACCCGAAGCAGATTCTCGGCGCCATCGTCGCCCGGCACGCCCTGCGCCGAAACTCGGTCAATAAAGACGCATTCGACGTGCGTTTCATCAATACGACGGACCACCCCTTCCTGCATGAGATGGAGGGCCAGCTCTACCTGCGTGACGGTGTGAAGCGCGTCTGGCTCAACGACGATCTGCAGTCGTTTACCCCTTTGCGATTCATGCCCCCGGAGCTCATGGGCTATCAGGGGCGGGCCATCGTCATGGACCCGGACATCTTTGCCGTTGCCGATATCTGGGAGCTGCTGTCCCGTGACATGCAGGGCAAAGCGATCATGTGCCGCCCTCGTACTGGCACCAAGGGCGTCGTGGATCGCTGCCTGGCATCCAGCGTGATGCTGCTGGACTGCGCGAAGCTCACCCACTGGCGCTGCGAGGAGCAATTTCGGTCGATGTTCGATGACAAGCTGGACTACCACGACTGGATCTGCCTGAAGACCGAGCCGCGGGAAAGCATCGGCATGTTCGAGAACGAGTGGAACGACTTCGATCACCTCACGGCGCGCACCAAGATGCTGCACACGACCCGCAGAAAGACTCAGCCCTGGAAAACCGGGCTGCCCGTGGACTGGCGACCGGCGGAACGTTTCCGGCTATTCCCGCCCATAGGTTGGCTCATGCGGGGCCGCCGCAAGCTGTTCGGCGACTATGCGTTCCTGGGCAACTACAAAGCACATCCGGATCAAAACCAGGAGCGTCTGTTCTTCGGCCTGCTGCGTGAGTGTGTGGAACAGGGCGTGATTACAGAGCAGATGCTGGATGAGGAAATGGCGCAGAATCACGTTCGGCACGATGCGCGGGAGGTGCTGGAGAAAACCCCGCCGCTGGCCCCGCCCCCTCAGCCGCCATTGGCGCTGCCTGCCTGATCTAAAGTCGGTAAGGCGCCTTGTCGCGCCTGCCGACGCTTTCCGACATCAGGGCCTGAACCCGGGAGGCAGTTGCAGAAAGGGAGCTGTCTTCAGCATGGCGCGTGCTCGGATCCCCCTCGCCGAGCCATGCGGCGCGACCATCTCCGATGAGCTCGGCGTGTATACGTCCCACATCCCTGTAGAACCGCGCCGGCGCGAAGGCCATCGCCAGCCGATGGGTCAACGGCTTCCAGCGATAGCTGTCGGGTCGCAGCCACCAGGGGCGGGAAGCGGCTGGCGCAACCGATGCAAGATAGGTGGGTTTGCCGGTGGCCAGCGCCTCGGTGATCATGGAGATGCTCTCCTCAGTGACGACGATGCGGTCGGCCAGCGCCAGCAATGCCCAGTAAGGATTCGCTCCGGCGTCCGGGTTCCAGTGGTAACTGAAGAGCGGTACCTCGATGGCCTGCTCCAGGCGGCCTGCAAAACCGCTCGGCGTGCGAGGGCTGGTGGTGACCATCAGGCTGCCGGTCAGCGACCCCACGAAGGTGTTGAGTTGCTCCGCGAGGCGGTCCGCGGCGGCGCTGGTAAAGACGAACGGACCGCTGTTGCCGCCCAGCAGCAGAGCGACTCTCGGCGTCGGCAGATGATCCAGCCGCGCAGCCCAGCACGCGGCGGCGTTGGACAGCTTGACTCGGTCCTGCTGGTGCAGCGGCAGCGGGTTGATCAGCACGTTTGCGGAGGGCGAGAGCACGTACTGCGGGGTGGAGACGACCAGGTCGAAGCGGTCGGGCCGGGACCAGGGCCGACCGACGTGTACCAGGCGCGTGCGGTTCCCCGATCGCTTCCTGATCCAGCGAGCCACGAGTTCGTTGCGGCGACCGGCGGTCAGCACGAGATCAGGCCATGGGGGCCGGAGGCCGGTGCGGCTTGGTTTGTCCAACCCCGCCAGCGTGGGGCGGGAGATTATGTGCAGCAGCAGTTCGTAGCGTCGGAAGGCCAGAGGCTTTTCATCGATGATCCAGTCGCCGAGTTCGTTGAGCGCGCCTGCCAGAGCACGCAGCTGGGCGTTGTCGCCTGCTTTTGGTCCGGCGAGGATCCAGGCCAGCTGAGAGTCGTTGGTTGAGGCGTTCACGGTTGTTCAGCTCTTGATACTGCAGGTTCCGTGCGGACCACAGGTCGACCATCCAGGTTACAATGGTCGCATCTGCTGCGCTGTCGATCATCGACCGGCAGCGTATCCGCGAATTGCCAACCAGACCCGTTCTGTAGCCTATGAATCTCAGACACAACCTGCATCTTCTGGCGCAGTACTGCCAGTCTGTACCGCTCAGGCTGATCTGGCTCCTTGCCGCACGGCTTCCCAGTCGCCGGGCGTCCAGTTTTGGCGCTGCGCTGCTTGGTGTGCTTGGACCTTTGTCGCGCAAACACCGCCACGTGCGACGGAATCTGTCCTTTGTCTTGACGGATGCGCCGGAGGCGGAGATCGAGGGGGTGGCCCGCCAGGTGTGGCGAAACTTCGGCTCGGTGCTGGCGGAGTATCCCCATCTGCAAAGCATTACCGCCGAACGCTGTGATATTCGCGTGCCCGCGGAAGTTCAGCAACTTTTTGACCAGGGCCGTCCGGCGTTGTTCGTATCGGGCCACGTTGGCAACTGGGAGATCGTGCCCTCCTTCCTTGCTACTAAATGCCGCGGGCTGCTCGTGGTTTACAGCCCGGACACCAACCCCTTCGTCGAGGCATCGTTGCAACGGCGGCGTCAGTATCCCGGGGTTACTTTCGTCGATAAGGATGAGGCTCTTCGACAGATGCTCGTGGCTGCGCAGGATGGCACTTCGCTGGGCCTGCTTCCGGACCAGAGGGTTGATTCCGGGACGTTGTTGCCACTGTTCGATGTCGAAGCCCCGACCACCATCAGTCCGGCGCGCATTGCCCAGCGGGTGGGCTATCCGTTGATACCCCTGCATGTAGAGCGCCTGCCCGACGGTCGTTTCACGGTGCACTTTCACCTGCCGCTGCTCCCTCGATCCGGACTGAAAGGTAAAGAGGCTGCAATCGACGTCACGCGCCAGTTCTACGCCTTGCTGGAGGGTTGGATCAGCAACAGGCCGGGTCAATGGCTCTGTACCAAGCGTCGCTGGCCTAAGCATGCAACCCCCCGGACCCGCTGAGCCAGCGGTCTCCGGCGACGGGTCGTTCCATACGATCCCACGTCTGTTCTGAAACGAGCGCCAATTTTCTTTCCTTTATTGCTTACGTTTTCCTACTTTCCCTCGGCGCTGATCAGCGTAATTATTGGTTCGCGCAGACAGGGAACGTGAATAAAAACAGAAACTAACCCGCGTCATGCAACTACGGAAGGGAATTGGGCCTGCAAGCTCATTCGAAATAAAGAAAAAGTCGCGGTAAAGAAGGCCGCGAAAGATTCAGAGAGCCTGGCTTAACAGGCCGAGAGAATCAGGCAGCCAAGGACACGCTGCAACCATAGCTGGACGCCAGAGGGATCAACCCGACGGTGTCAGATGTTCCAGGGAGGTGAACATGGGGGTTTTTCCTGAAGACGTTGTTTCGTTTATCGAACGTCACTTCGATAGCCGGGATATACCGGCAGTCTACATTCTGCTCGAAAGTGAGATTATCCAGACGCCTCGGGTCATGCGGGCAGTGCTCTTTCTTTCTGACGGCAGCCTGAGCATGCTCCAGCATTACATCGAGGTCTGCCGGATTGATGTGCGCGAGGTCATCACCCGGGCCGAATATGTCCTGGGTGTGTCCCAGGAACCCATGCATTTGCGATCCATGACGGAGCCTTTCCAGGAAGAAGACATCAAGGAGGCCGTCTTCACGACCGGCAGATTCGGCTCAAGGTCTGGTCGAGAGCCCTCAGCGGTTAAAGAGCCCTCAGCGGTTAAAGAGCCCTCAGCGGGTCGAGAGCCCTCAGCGGGTCGAGAGCCCTCAGCGGGTCGAGAGCCCTCAGCGGGTCGAGAGCCCTCACTTGCGGCTAAAAAACCGGCTGCGCGGGCTAAAGCGGGGCCGAAACGGGTTGCCGCTCAGCCTGGGCCCCATCACCTGAACCTGATCAATCGTCGCTTCAAGCTGGGCGAGGCGACCTACCTGATTGCAAGCTCGCAGCCGCGCCCGCTTCAGGTCAATTGCCACCGTAAACAGGCCAATGTCATTGGTCTGGTGACTTTGCCGCTGGTTTTCGTGCTGGAGCAACTGGCGGAGGCCGTTGAGATGGAAGTGCCGATTTAGTCGGCGGACTCAGCAGTGCGGGGTTGTGCCGGTCAGGCCGGTTTACGGATGACCCCGCCGCCAGCCAGACAGCTCTGTACCTCGTCGCGCCGCATCTTGCGGATTTCCGGTTTCGGCCCCAGAGATTTGACGTTCAGCCAGTCGTCGGAGCTGTCGTTCTCGTGCATGACCAGGTACGAGATGCCCTGATTCTGGATAATTCGGCCCTTCAGGTGCGTATTCACTCAGGTTCCCCCTTTAAATCTTGTCAGCGGATGATGCGGCATCTGCCATGGCGTGGTGTGAGGCCTTGGCTCCCAGATGTAAACCAATTGCGGGCGCATCGCGGCGGGGCGCGCCAGGCTCAGACTTTGCATGAGCGTTTTTTGTTAGTCTCTGCGGCATGCCTGTTCGTCATCTCACCGTCCTCGACCAGTCGCCGATTCCCAGCGGTTCGAATGCGCAGCAGGCGCTTCGGGACAGCGTAGCTCTGGCCCGCCGCACGGAAGCGCTGGGCTACCACCGCTACTGGGTTGCCGAACACCATGGTTCGGCGAGCTTCGCCGGCTGCTCTCCCGAGATCCTTATCGGCCACATCGCCGACGCTACCAGCCGCATCAGGGTAGGCTCCGCGGGCGTCATGCTGATGCACTACAGCCCGTTGAAGGTTGCAGAGAATTTCAAGCTGCTGGAGGCGCTGCATCCTGGCCGAATAGATCTGGGCATCGGCCGTGCGCCTGGCAGCGACCGGGTCACGGCTGCGGCGCTGGCCTATGGGTCCTCCGTGGGCATCGAGTATTTCCCGGCTAAGACGGCGGATCTGAAAGCGTTTCTCACCGGAGGCAAACCCCTGACGGAGGGCCTGGAAAAGGTCGCGGCGACTCCGCTGCTGGAAGCGCCTCCGGAGCTTTGGATGCTGGGCTCCTCGGAAGATGGTGCCCGGTTGGCTGCTCATTTTGGATTGCCGTTTGCCTACGCGCATTTCATCAACCCGGACGAGATGGCGCGTGCATGCGATGTCTATCTTAGGAAGTTCCGACCCAGCGAGCGGGTTCCAGATCCGGTGATCTCGCTCGCCGTGTTCGCGCTGTGCGCCGATACCCAGGAAGAGGCCGAGCGTCTTGGCAGATGCCGTGATCTGTGGGGGGTTCGAGTGCATCGGGGCGAATTCGCCCCGTTTCCCTCTGTCCAGGAGGCGGAGGCATACGAGTTCACGGCCGAAGAGGCCGCATACATGTCCAACAGACAGGGCAAACAGATCCTCGGGACCCGGGACAAGGTGGCTAAGCAGCTTGCCGACCTTGCTGAGCGCGCCGGAGCGGAGGAGCTGGCCATCGTCTCCATCACCCACGACTTCCAGGCCCGGATCCGCTGCTACGAGCTGCTTGCCGGTATTGACTGGGGAGGGAGCGTCAGTGGTTAGCTTGTTGCTGTTCAGAGGAACGAAATCAAAAAGAACGGCTGCCCGGCCACCGCCTTGGTAAATGTCCGCACGGTGATCACCGCGTAAATCGACCCGAACAGCCTCTAGCTCGAACCTTTCGCCGTTGAGATACGACGGCTTCGAATCAGCAAACCAAGGCGGGTGTGAGCGCGGCGTCAGCATGGATATGGGCTTGCCCCTGGAGGAGGCTGCCGACAGGATGGCACTGATAAGTACAATGAAGTACCGGATCTTTTGCCGTCGCCCTGAACTTCTGCGAACCGTCGGGCAAAGACGTCAAAAAGGTTAAAGGTTAACGAGCGGCACCAAAGTGGGTGGCGGAGAGAGAGGGATTCGAACCCTCGATGGGCTTTTAACCCATACTCCCTTAGCAGGGGAGCGCCTTCGACCGCTCGGCCACCTCTCCGTGAGGCGGCCAGTTTACAGCCCTGCGGCTTAGGTAACCAGCGCCTGCCGCCGCTTCCTTTTTCAAAAAGAGATGTCTTACTTGCTGGGACGGTGCCGGCCGGGCACACTTTTCTATCGCGCTCAAGGTATTATGTTTTGCAAAGTGCCCTCCTTAAGAACTGCCAGAAAATGATCTTCCGCACGCCGCAGGCCGGCGGTGCCCAGGCGTCATGAATACACCAAGTCGCAGGGATAGACGCGCCTTCCCCTGGCCGCTGGATGCCTGGTGGAGTTATCGGCGCAAGCGGTTCTGGCTGCTGGTGCTGCTTGTCGTTTACACCCTCGTCGGATTTTTCCTGCTGCCCTGGATCGCCAAGCGCGAGGTCGTCTCGGTGCTGGAGGCGCAATTCGGCTTGCCCGTGTCTTTGGCGCAGGTTCGAACCAATCCTTGGGCGCTGACGGTGGAGGCTGAAGGTTTCGCCATCAACGATGCCGAAGACCAGGTGCTGGTCGGCTTCGACCGGCTCTTCGTCAATCTGCAGCTGTCCAGCCTGATCAACCGCGCGCTGACGCTGCGTGAGGTTACCCTGGAACGACCCCACGGTCGCCTGGTCCGAGATTCCGACGGCTTCCTGAACGTGCAGGTGCTCGTTCCGCCTGGCGATTCGGACGTAAGCGAGCAGGCCCAGGAGGAGCCCGGCCAACCGCTGGGTCTGGTCATCCACGAGCTTTCCATCAGCAACGGTCAGATCGAGGTTCGCGACGAAAATCTTCCCTCTCCCTTTGAGACGGAGGTCGGCCCGGTGGACATCTCCATTCGGGGCCTCTCTACCCTGCCGGACCGCACGGGTGAGCAGCGGGTTTCCATTGCCACCGCCAGCGGCACCCGGCTTGAGTGGTCAGGTGACATCGGTCTCAATCCCCTCAGCTCATCGGGCACGGTCAACCTTCGGGGCCCGTATGTGCCGATGATGTACCGCTATGTTGAGTCGTTGCTGAACTTCGAGCTGGTTGGTGGCGACATCGAAGGCAGCTTCGACTATCGCCTTCGGCTCGACCCCGAAGCGGGGCTGACGGCAGATATCCAGGACGTCAACTGGATACTGCGAGGTGCAGCGCTGGAACAGGCGGATGTCGACCAAGCCCGCGTTCGTTTCGTCGCCCTTCCGACCATCGAGCTGCAGGGCGGGGCTTTGGCCTGGCCCGAACGCGCGGTGAACATAGACGCGGTGGTTATCACCGACCCCGAGATCCGTGTCTGGCGCAACCCGGATGGCAGCCTGAGCGTTGATCAGCTCCTGGCCTCAACGCCGGAAAGCGCGAATGGGGAAGCCATCGGCGACACCGTCGCGGACGCCGGCGCGGACGCCGTCCTGGACGCCCCCAGTTCGACCTCCGACATGCCCGGTGAACCCTGGGCCGTCTCTCTGGACCGATTCCGCATCGAGGGGCTGGCGCTGGAACTGGCGGATCGCAGCCTCGATGAGCCTGGAACCATCGGGTTGCAGAACTTCAACCTCGACCTGGAAAACGTCTCCACCGAGCAAGGTGCGCAAATTCCGATGTCTATCGATTTCGCAGTCGCCTCCGGTGGCGACGTTAGCGCAGAGGGCTTGCTTACGGTGCTTCCGGAGGTTTCGCTCCAGGCCGATGTCAGCGTGAACGAGTTGGTTCTAGATTTGGCCCAGCCCTGGATCGATAGCCTGGCTAACGTCAATCTCGATTCCGGCAGCTTCAGCGCGACGGCCGAATTGACGGTAACCCCGGACAGCCCGCTCGACCTGAAAGCAGCGCTGAAAATTCCCGGCTTTTATCTGACCGATTCGGGGCGCGGCGAGAAGCTTCTCGGCTGGGAAAACCTCGAGGTTGACCAGTTGAGCTTCAGCGCGGCTGAGAATCGGCTGGAAATCTCGACCATCGACCTGGACGCGCCCTATGCGAGATTTCGCATCGCGGAAGATCAGACGACGAACTTCGGCGACCTTGTGGTCGCGCAGCCGGCCCCGGACGCAGCCCCAGCAGAAGAATCTGGAGTTGAGGCAGCGCCCGCGGCTGATAAAGCGCCCGCGGCTGATATAGCGCCCGCGGCTGAAGGGGAAGTTCAAGGGGAAGCCGGTCCGCCGGCCGGAGCCCTGGCACTGGCCGTGGGGCGCATCAACGTCTCCGGCGGCGCTGCAGATTACTCCGATCTTTCTCTGCCGCTCCCGTTTGCGGCCGCAATCAGCGAGCTGAATGGCCGGATGTCCACGATTTCTTCGGTGAGCAGCGAACCTGCAGAGATCGCGCTCAAAGGACGGGTCGACGAGTACGGCCTGGTGGAGATCGGTGGCCAGATCCGGCCAACGGATCCCTCTGCGAGCACCGATATCAGCGTGCAGTTCCGTAACGTCGACATGCCCCGGCTCACCCCGTACACCACGAAGTTTGCCGGCCGCAAGATTGATTCGGGCCGGCTGTCGCTGGATCTGCGCTACCGTCTGGACGGGGGCAGGCTTGCGGGAGACAACAGCGTTCGAATCGAAAAGCTGAAGCTGGGCGAGAAAGTGGATTATCCAGGCGCCGTGGACCTTCCGCTTGGGCTTGCGGTCGCGCTGCTCACCGGCCCGGACGGCAGCATCAAGCTGGATATGCCGGTTACGGGCAACGTCGACGACCCCAAGTTCAACATTGGCGGCGTGGTGATGAAAACCTTTGCCAATCTCATCGGTAAGCTGGCGGCCTCACCCTTCAACCTGCTGGGCCGTCTGGTGGGGATCGACAGTGAAAAGCTCGACCGGGTCGAATTCAGGCCGGGGTCTGCGGAGCTTGCGCCGCCGGAGCAGGAAAAGCTGACCAAGCTGGTGGAGGCTTTGCGCATGCGCCCGAATCTCGCCGTGAGTTTGCGCGGCGTCTCGGACCCGGAGGCCGACGACGCCGCGCTGCGAGAGATTCGTTTAACGGCGGAAGTAGAGGCCGAGCTGGATCGGCTGCCTGCCGATGACGGCGTCATGCTTGCCGAGCGACGCCGGCGCGTGCTGGAGACCCTGGCTACCGAGCGGCTCGGCGTCGACTTGAGGGTGGTTCGGGACGAGCATCAACGCCCGGAAGATCCGGCACGCCCGGATGATAGGCTGGTTCTGGACCAGCCAGCTTACCTGGCCGCGCTGGAGCAGCTGCTGGAGGCAGCGGAGGTGGTGGGTCAGGAAGATCTCGACGCCCTTGCCGGAGAGCGGGCGCTGGCGGTGCAGAACGCGCTGGCCGGTGACAAGCAGATCGATCCGCTGCGGGTGAAGGTTTTGGACCCGGATGCCGCGAAGCTGGATGACGGGTGGATCCCCATGCGCATGAAGGTTAAGGCGATGTAATCAAGCCAGCCTACGCTGGGCCGCTTACCCTCGGGAGATCGACGATGAGCAAACTCTGGAAGGTTGCCCTGCTTGCCATGGGCACCGCAGTTCTGGGGCCCGCAACGGCGGCGGAGAATGCCCGAGGGCAGGTTTTTGAAGACCTGAACAGCAACGGCCGGCTGGATTCTGGCGAGCCCGGCATCCCCGGCGTGCGGGTGTCGAACGGCAGGGACGTGGTTGCGACTGATGCGGCTGGCGCCTTCGAGTTGAAGGTGGATGAAGAAGCGGTGATCTTCATCACCAAACCCCGCGGATTCACAGTCCCGGTGAACGGCCACCAGCTGCCGCAGTTCTACTACATTCATCAGCCCCAGGGCTCGCCAGCGGGACAGCGCTATCCGGGCATCCGGCCGACCGGCCCGCTGCCGGAGCGCATCGACTTCCCGTTGCTGCGGGCTGAGGTGCCGCGACGCTTCGAAGCCATTCTGATCTCCGACCCCCAGCCCCAGACCGAAGCCGAGCTCGATTACATTCGCGACGACGTGCTTCCCGAGCTGCTGGAGATTCAGGCGCAGTTCGGCATGACCATGGGCGACATTCTGTTCGACGATCTTTCCATGTTTCCGCGCTATAACGCCCTCATCGGTCAGATCGGCATTCCCTGGTACAACGTGGCCGGCAACCACGAACTGAACTTCGAGGCCGCGGACGACAGATACTCGCTGGAGACTTTCAAACGCTATTACGGCCCCCCGTACTACAGCTTCGAGGTGGGCGATGCGCTGTTTGTCGTGCTCGACAACATCGAGTATCAGGGCAACGGGCAGAGCGATCCCGGGGACATCCGCGGCAACGGCGGCTACGTTGCGAAGCTTGGACGGCGGCAGCTGGCCTGGCTGAAGAACGAGCTGTCGTTCGTGCCGGACGACCGGCTCATCTTCCTGGCCATGCACGCCCCGCTGGAGAGCTATGTGTTCGATAGCCCCATGGCAGATCGGGGTGCGCTGTTCCGGCTGCTGGCTGGCCGGCCGAACCTCTATGCCGTCGCCGGCCACACTCACACCACCGAGCACCACTATTTCGATTCCGAAGACGGCTTCAGCGGCCCGGGGGCGTTCCATCACCACGTGCTGGCGACGGTTTCGGGTTCCTGGTGGAGCGGGCCCTTCGATCCCCGCGGCGTGCCCACCACGGATCAGCGGGACGGTACCCCCAACGGCTACCACGTGCTCACCGTCGATGGCACCGATGTCAGCATGCGCTACAAGGCTGCAGGGTTTCCCGAGGATTACCAGATGCGCATCGTTTACGACGTTGCCCATCACGGTCTCAGCAAGGACGGCATGCGCGATTTCCGTACCGGTGAGCTGTTCGACGGCCGCTTTACGGTGGATCAGCTGCCTGCCGCGGAGCTTCTGGTGAACCTGTTCGACGGCGGACCGAAGTCCGTGGTCAGGTTCCGCATCGACGATGGGCCTTATCTGCCGATGAAGCGGATTTCGCGCCCCGACCCCTACATGGTAGAGACCTTCGCTCGCAATAAGGCGACGGTGAAGTCCTGGCTGACTGCGACGCCTTCGTCGCACCTGTTTTCAGCGGATGTTCCGGATGATCTCAGCCCGGGTACTTACCGGGTGTCGGTGCAGGCCACGGATGAATTCGGCCGGCAGCACCACGCGCATTCCATCCTGGAGATCACCGGGTCTTAGCTGGGCGTTTGCGTCGGTCGACGCGCATCTGTCGATCACGCATTCGTTGCAGGGCCCGGGTTCGCTCCTCGGGAGACAGCTGCTGAAAGCGCTGGCGCAGCGCCTTTTTGCGCTCTGGTGGTAGCGCGTTGAAGCGCTGCATTCGTTCGCGAATCGCGCGCTGCTGTTCTGGTGGCAGCGAGCGGAACTGATTCAGACGCTTTTTCAGGTTGTCCTGCTGGTCCGGTGAAAGCGTCTGCCAACGCTGATAGCGCTGTTGAAAACGCTGACGCTGCTCGGAGTTCATGCTCAGCCAGCGTTCGGCGCCCAGAGCAAGGCGCTGCTGCTGCTGCTCGGGCAGGGCTGACCACCCTTCCTGATGGCGCTGCAGCACGCGCTGCTGAGCTTCACTGAGCGCATCCCATTCGGTAGCCGTGGCGAAATTCGGCAGGAAAGTGACGAGCACTACCGCGCACAGCAAGCAGAACCTCTCGATCAGGCTTCGCTTGTTCTCATTCATCACTGTTTTCCTCGGCATCGTTCTCCTCGGCATCGTTCTCCTCGGAATTGTGCTCTTCGGTATCGCCCCCGTCGGTCGAAGTATCGGCGTCCGGTAGCTGGACACCCTCCATGTCCAGAGGGTCCAGATACTCGTCGTTCTCCTGTACCAGCATGCCCAGAAACTCCAGAAATCCGTCGTCCGGCTCCACTTCGCCGTGTGCCAGTGTTGAGGCAAGCAGCAGGCTCGCCGTCATGGCGACACTAGCCCTGAGAGGCATCCAGCGCCTCCGCTTCCAGCCAGGCGAGAAATTCCAGATCTTCGAGCAGCTCCAGATCTTCCACAGCAGCCATCTCTTCGCTGTCCACCAGCAGAGAGCCGTTGACGGGATCGCCACCAAACTGGAACACCAGCACGACGGTGAGAACCAGCGCCGCTGCCGAGCCGGCAAAGGCGCCAATGACCGTCCACCTGCGACGCGCGCCGTGCCTGCCGTCCAGCTCCTCCACGGCGGCACGTCGCATGGCCGCAAGCCGTTGGGCGACCTCCGGAGGCACCGTATCCGCCTGCGCTTTCAGCCTGTCGCGAAGCTCGGGGGGAATCTCCCCATGCGGTCCGCTGTGCGCGTTCTTGTTGCCCGGCCTGTCAGCATGCCCGTCGGTCATGTCCCATAGTCCTGTAGCTGCTCCCGAAGCGCGTGGACGGCTCGGGAATAGTGGGTCTTTACGCTGCCCTGGGAGACGCTCATCGCGGTTGCGGTATCGGCAACGCTGAGCCCTTCGATGGTCCGCAACATAAACGCCTGCTGCTGGCGCTGAGGCAGCTCGGCAACCGCCGACCGTATTGCCTGCAGGGCACCTTCCTGATCGGCGCGCAGCGCGGGGTCGGGCATTGCCGGATCGGGGATCTGCGCAATTGGGTCTTCGGCTCCGTCTTCCGTCCCCCCCTTTGGCAACCAGGCGAACAGGCGCCGGCTGATGGATTGACGGCGATGATGATCGCGGACCCGATTCTGCAGGATTCGAAAGAACAGCGGCCGCCACTCGTCGCGAGGTTTATCTGCGTACTTTCTGGCCAGAATCAGCATGGTGTCCTGCACGATGTCCAAAGCGTCCTCCGTATCTTTAACCGAGAGTCGGGCCATGTTGAAAGCCCTTTTCTCCACCTCCGCGAGGAAGGCGTTCATTTCCGCAGCCTCGCTCATCAGCAGTTTACCGCTGCCCCGGAGGACGATGTCCCCCGGAGCAGCGGTTCCTCAATCTGCCGCCGTACTGTCCACGGCAGCCTCATCTGGGTCGGTACTGGAGAGAACAAAGATCGCACGCACCGTTTTCAGCTCGTCACTGATTTCAGTGTAGCGGCCGTGAGCGGTGGCGCGGTGCAGCAGGGCGCCGGCATCCAGCTTCGCGGTGAGGGCGTCCACCAGATCGGCGAACCCCCGGTACAGGGTCATGGTTGCTGCGCCGCGCTCGGCGACGGCGTAGATGCCGATGCCGCCTTCGGGCGCAATCAGCGCCAGCGAGTCGGGCTCGATAGGCAGATCGCGAACGCGGCCCTGCAGCTTTACGACAGCGCGGGCGTCGGCGAGGTCCAGGTCCAGCCGGTCCGGAGCGACCGCCAGGAACGGCATGGTCGAGCCGCCGGGGAAGGCGATCTTGGCCGTTGCCGAGCGGGCGAACGCGGCGACGTCGACAACCGTTCGGGCCAGGAAGTCGGGCGGCGCAAAACCGAACCGGTTGACCAGCCCGCGTACCTGCACCAGATCCTCGACGTCGAGATCCAGCATGCCCATGGTGGCCGTATCGATTTCGTAGGCTTCGGGGACGGCGTCTTCGCCAGGGATCACACCGGTACCGGTGAAATCGAATATCGACGAGCGCCGGCCGTTCAGCAATTGCACGTCTACCAGCAGCGGATCCACCTGCGTTACCTCGCCCCACAGCCGGTTGATCAGCATTCTCACCCGCCCCTGAGTGGCATCGAAGGTTTCGTCATCCATCAGCTCGCCGGCAGCGATGATGCGCTGGCCCACGGAGATCGACAGCTGATCGAGATCGCCCCGGTCTGCACGGGGCGCCGTCACCAGGGTTTCGTCGCTCAGGTTTACGCTCATCTCGCCGCGAAAGCTTACGGGCCCGTCCTGCAGCTCAGCGGCAACGCCGCGCAGCGTCAGCGTGTCGCCGTCCCTGGCGGTAACGACGCCGTGAACAACGTCTTTGTCGGCCCAGTAAACGCTGGTGCCGGCCACCACCTGGTCGGCCAGCAGCTGGCCGTCGACGGCGCTGCCGTGGGCGACCACGGGGGTGTTTTCAGCCTGGTCGGCCAGCGCGCGCAGGCCTGACTCGCCGCCGAGCTTCTCGCCGTCGATCTGATAGACGGTTGCCTCGTCCACCCCGAAGGTGAAGCGACCGAAACTTCCGGTTCGGTGGCGGAACGGACGCACCTTGAGGGTTACCTCCATGGCCGCCTCGTCGACGTCGGCCAGCACGCCGCGCAGCCGATGCTCGCGATCCTTTTCCAGCTCCGGCACGGCCAGCAGCAGCGGCTCCACCGTAACGATGGGGGGCAGGATGCTGGTGTCGATGCTGTTCGAAGCGTCCAGATCGAAGTCGAGGCTGAATGCCCGGGTCGTCGCCCGGGTGATGCGAATGGCTTGATCGCCGGGCAACGCCAGCCGGGCGTCCAGGGCGGTCAGCGGGTTACCGTCGACGTCCCGGAGATCCGCCGCGACCGGGTTGCCGTCGTCATCCTGCACCAGCACCTGGGCGTCGGAAAAGTCCATGGACACGGTGACCGACTCATAGTTACCCACCGGCACCGAAGCCACGGTAAGGAACTCGGTGACTTCGGTCAGCTCGGTGAAGTCGATGCGCGTCGTCAGCGGTAGCGTTTCCACCACGTCGCCGTTGGTCCGCTGCAGGGTGATGGATGTGACGTCCACCATGTAGGCGACAAAATCGCCCTCGGCGTCGGTGATGCTGATGGCCAGATCGCCGGAATCGGCACTTTCCGCTTGGGGTTCGGTCTGGGGCTGGGCGGACGTCCCGCCGCCGCCGCAGCCGGCCAGCAGGGTCGCCAGCAGCAGGGCGCCGATAGTCGGGGTACCGGATCGTTGTGAGATAAATTTCATGATGTCGGTTCCTCTGGAATTCATGGATTACGGCCTTGCGTCGAAGCGCGGTGTTCAGCGCGGCGACGCCCGAAGGCACCGCTGCGAAGCATCAGCGCGTCGCTCCGATCCGGGCTCAGTGCCGGCGATCCCAGCGGTTGTCGAAACGTTCGCCACGCTGGGTCAGACCCCGGTCGATGCGATCGCCCCGACGGTCCAGGGTCCGGTTGGCGCGGTCGCCGCGGACGTCCATCCGGCGGTTGACCCGGTCGCCCTTGCGGTCCAGCCGTTCGGCCAGAACATCGCGTCCAGCGGCGCCGGCCCTGTTAGAAGCGCGGTCGAGATGGTTGTCGATGCGGTCTCCTTTGCGGTCGAGATGGTGGTCGATGCGGTCGCCTCGGCGGTCCAGTCGCTGCTCGATGCGATCGCCTTTGCGATCCGCGCGGTTCTCGACGCGATCGCCATAATCCGCGTAAGCGGGTCCGGCGAGCAGGGCTGCGGTGAAAGTGAGCGTGGTGATGGTCTTGATCATGGTGTCCTCGTACTGCTTGTGAGTTCATGAGCTACAACGTGCGGGGACGGATTCGGTTGACGGGAAGGGGGAAAAAAGACCGGAACTGCTGAAAAATGTGACCCAGTTCACAAAAACGTGCGTTGCTCGTGACATCTGGCAGAATCGGTCCGAAGCCACCCACAGAGATCCCCCGGACATGTCTGAGGTGAGAAAGCACGAACCGCGAATTGCCGATACCCGTCCAGCGCCCGTCGAGCTCGAGGCGGGAAAAACCTACTACTGGTGCACGTGCGGGCGGTCGAAAGATCAGCCGTTCTGCGATGGTTCTCACGCGGGTTCGGAGTTCGAACCGCTGGCCTACACGCCTGAGTCCGGCGGCAGGCAGTTTTTATGTCAGTGCAAGCGCACCGAAAAGGCACCGCTGTGTGATGGTTCCCACAAAGCCATCGAGCAGGCGGAGCTCGACGCTCAGGAGGGTCTGAAGACCGTCTGGTATCAGGTGGCCGAAAGTGGCGACATGCAGGATGGCGAAGTTCGCTCGGTCCAGGCAGGCACTCGCACCCTGGCGCTCACGCGCTTCGATGGGCAATATGCTGCGCTCGACAACGCCTGTCCGCATCAGGGAGGACCGCTGGCCGAGGGGTCGATCGAGCCGGGCGAGGGCGGCCAGTGCTGGCTGCGCTGCCCCTGGCACGGCTGGGACTTCGACCCGCTAACCGGGCGTTCGCCGGGGAGTCACGACGACGGCGTTGCCGTCTATCCGGTGGAGGAGCGGGCAGACGGTATCTACGTGGCAGTCAGGGAAAGCACGGTTCGTATTCGTACGGTTACCGACCTGATGGTCGAGACCATGATCAACTGGGGTGTCACCGATGTCTTCGGCATGGTGGGTCACTCCAACCTCGGCCTGGCGGATGCGATTCGCCTGCAGGCAGAGCAGGGCTCGCTGCGCTATTACGGCATACGCCACGAAGGTGCGGCATCTTTCGCCGCTTCCGGCTTTGCCAAGCTGACCGGCACGCCCGCCGCTTGCCTGACCATTGCCGGGCCCGGGGCCACCAACCTGATGACCGGTTTGTGGGATGCCAAGGTGGACCGGGCGCCAGTGCTGGCGCTGACGGGCCAGGTGCAGACTCAGGTGTTGGGGCCGGGCGCCTTCCAGGAACTGGATCTCGCGGCCGCGTTTGCGCCGGTGGCGGCGTTCAGCCAGACGGTTCTGCGAGATTCCCGGCATGCGGAGCTGATGAGCCTGGCCTGCAAGAATGCTCTGGTGCAACGCGACGTTGCGCACCTCATCTTCCCTGACGAGGTGCAGACCGTGCCGGCGGCTGAAGAGGCCGCTGCTGGTAGCCCCTCCGGGCGCGTCGGGGCGCTGGAAGCTCTGCCCTCGGCGGACGTTGTCGCCGCGGCCGCCGGGCGGATCGCTAAGGCGCGTCAGCCGGCCGTTATCGTCGGTTACGGTGCCCGGCTTGCCATGCCGGCTATCCTGGGGCTCGCCGATACCCTTGGGGCACCGGTGCTGACGACCTTCAAGGCAAAGGGCCAGGTTGCCGACGATCATCCCCTGGCTGCGGGCGTGCTCGGACGCAGCGGCACCCCCATCGCGAGCTGGTTCATGAACGAGAGCGACCTGCTGATCGTGTTCGGCGCCTCGTTCTCCGACCACACGGGAATCGAAAGAAAGAAGCCCATCATTCAGGTGGATTTCGACGCCATGGCTCTGGGTAAATTTCACCCGGTTGAGGTGCCCGTGCTTGGCGAGGTTGGCGTTACTGCGGCGCAGATCGCGGCTGCCCTGCCGGAACAACTCGCGGCGGAGGATCAGCGCCAGGGCGTCGCGGAGCGATGGCGTATCTGGCGGGAGGAGAAAGCCCGTCGCCGGTCCCGCGATCGCGGCCACGGGCTCAATGCCGCCCTGCTGTTCGACGCCCTTTCCGGACTGATACCCGCCGATGCGGTCATCGCCGTGGACGTCGGCAACAATACCTACTCCTTCGGCCGCTACTTTGAGTGCCGCAGCCAGCGCGTGCTGATGTCCGGCTACCTCGGGTCCATCGGCTTCGCTTTCCCGGCGGCCATGGGCGCTTGGGCGGCGACCCGTTCCGTACCCGAGTTCGCCGGTCGTAAGGTGGTGTCCATCAGCGGCGATGGCGGCTTCGGCCAGTATCTGGGCGAGTTCAACACCGCGGTGAAGTACGGCATGAACATCACCCACGTGCTGTTGAACAACAGCGAGCTCGGCAAGATCAGCAAGGAGCAGCGCGGCGGCCACTGGCCCGTGTGGGAGACCGGGCTGTCGAATCCGAATTTCGCCGAGTACGCGACGCTGTGCGGCGGGCTCGGATTGCGGGTGACTCAGGTGGAAGGCCTGCAGGCGGCGCTACAGCAAGGCCTTGCAGCGACGGGTCCGGCGCTGGTGGAAGTGCTGACCGATGTAGAGCTGGTGTGAGCCCGAGCATGTAGTGACGCGCTGCGCGGACGGCGCACCGGCTCGCAAAGCCCGGCGGTAGTTCGTAAGATCTTTGACAGAGGTTGGACAATTGCCGGTGAAAACGACAGGGGGAAACATGAAACTCGACTACAGCAGGCTGGACCCGGAGCTAGCCACGGCCCTGGAGCAGATGCCGCTGAGCTTCAGCGGCATTACGGCGGACAACATCGGCATCATTCGAGAGGCCATGGCGGCGATGCGCCCGCCCGCGGTGGAGACCGACGTGGTCGTCGAGCGGCGATCCGTACCTGCAGCAGACGGTGACGTCGACGTGTACATCTACCACCGCA
Organism: uncultured Pseudomonadales bacterium; assembly: GCA_947258825.1. GTDB lineage: Bacteria > Pseudomonadota > Gammaproteobacteria > Pseudomonadales > Azotimanducaceae > UBA7803. The sequence continues at coordinate 36,541 of CAMYJX010000002.1, read as the reverse complement.
ACCCGACCCAGCCCCAGCCCGGCCTGCTGTGGATTCACGGCGGCGGGTACATCGTTGGCACGGCTGAAGACGATCGCGCCCGGATCATCGCCGAAAACCTCGACTGCATCGTCGTATCCGTAGACTACCGCCTGGCGCCAGAACATCCGTTTCCCGCGGGCCCCGAAGACTGCTACGCCGCTCTGCTGTGGATGGTGGAGCATGCGGGGGATCTGCACGTCGACGCTACCCGGCTGGCCATCGGCGGCGCCAGCGCGGGCGCCGGCATGGCCGCGGGACTGGCGCTCATGAACCGCGATCGCGGCGGGTCCGAGCTCGCCCTGCAGCTGCTGATGTACCCCATGATAGATAACCTGCACGACACCCCATCCGGCCAGTACACGAACCACCCCGTATGGGACCAGGGAACATCGTTCAGCGCCTGGGAGATGTATCTGGGGGGCACCCCGGGCGTCGATGCCTCGCCCTATGCTGCGGCCAGCCGAGCCGAGGATCTATCCGGCTTGCCGCCGGCGTATATCTGCGTCGGCACCGAAGATCTGTTCCGCGACGAGGACATCGAGTATGCCAGACGTCTGATCGATGCCGGTATACCCTGCGAGCTGGCGGTATTTCCCGGCATGTATCACGGGGGCGATATGTTCGTACCCCAGGCGCGGATCAGTCGTCGCCTGAACGCCAACTTTCTCTCTGCCTTGAGTCACGGCCTCGGGCTCAGCTGAAGTCGCTCAGGTGTTCGATACGTAAGCGCTGCACCAGCCGTTGGCGTTGACCAGCTTGCCGGGAAAGATGGAGCACCCGCCCCAGCCGGCCTGATCACCGACGTTCGCCTGGTAAAGGCTGCAGTTCTGGCACTGCTGACCCGCTGCGTGGCGCGGATACTTGGATGCGTCCACCTGCTCCGTCGCGTGGCGGTAGCCCAGAGCTTTTGCTGTGGCATCGTTCTCGTCGATCTGAGCGAGCTGCACGGCTGTGGCCGGCTGAGAGGGCGCCGCCGGTTGGGCGGGCTGCTCCGGTGCAGCCGGCGTTACCGGGGCCGCAGCCGGTTCTGAAACTGGGGCCGGCGACGATGCGGGCGGGTCTGCTTTGTCGGAGCAGCCGATCAGGTTGGCCACGGGAATCAGTACCAGCGCGCCGCCGGAAAGTTTGAGAAATCGCCTGCGCGATTCGTTGGGCTCTAGGGATCGCTGCATTGTTAATCTGTCCTCTGTTCGTTGTTCGGAGGCAAAGCCCCTCGATGCTAGCAGACACCGGGTGCCTGAGGCGACCTCGCGGCCATAGGTGCCGTTCGTTAACCTTTAACCTTTTTCCGCTGACATCCCGAGGGGCCGATCGGTGTCCGCCTGCGGTCACAATCGACTTCTGGTAGCTCCTCGCCTTCGTGCCTCTGTCTGGGCACAATGTGGCTCTTTCGAGCCGATGGAAACTTCCGTATGAAAGACGAAACTCTGGCCGTGCACGCGGGCTACCAGACAGAGCCCACGACGAAGGCGGTCGCTGCACCCATCTATCAGACCGTCGCTTATGAATTCGATGACGCCCAGCACGGCGCGGACCTGTTCGATCTGGCGGTGCCTGGCAACATTTACTCCCGCATCATGAATCCCACCTGCGACGTGCTCGAGCAACGGGTCGCGGCGCTGGAACATGGCATCGGTGCTCTCGCCCTCTCTGCGGGCAGCGCTGCCATCAACTATGCGATTCTGAACATCGCGGAAGTGGGTGACAATATCGTCACCGTCCCTCAGCTTTACGGCGGCACTTACACGCTGTTTGCCCACATGCTCCCAAAGCAGGGCATTGAGGTTCGCTTTGCCGAGGACGATTCAGTCGACGCGCTGGAGAAGCTCATCGATTCCCGCACTAAGGCGATTTTCTTCGAGACCATCGGCAATCCGGCGGGAAACATCGTCGACATCGCTGAAATGGCAAAGATGGCGCGCAGCCACGGCGTGCTGACCATCGCAGACAATACCGTCGCGACCCCGGTGCTGCTGAAGCCAGTGGATCACGAGGTCGACGTCGTCGTCCACTCGCTGACCAAGTATATGGGCGGGCATGGTACGAGCCTGGGTGGCATCATCGTCGACTCTGGCAACTTCCCGTGGACAGAGAACAAGGAACGCTACGCGGCCATCAACTCACCCGAGCCTTCCTATCATGGCGTTGTGTATACCGAGGCTATGGGTCCTGCCGCCTACATCGGGCGGGCACGCACCGTGCCGCTGCGCAACACGGGTTCCTGTCTGTCGCCTTTCAACGCCTTTCAGCTGCTGCAGGGCATAGAGACGCTGCCGCTGCGCATGGAGCGCCATTGCGACAACGCGCTGGCGGTGGCAAAGCACCTCAAGGACCATCCGCTGGTGGAGTGGGTGGCTTTTGCTGGCCTGCCCGGTGACCGCTACCACGCACTGGCGCAGAAATATATGGATGGCAAGGCGTCCAGCATCATGACTTTTGGCGTGAAAGGGGGCTTCGACGCGGGCGTGAAATTCTACGACGCCCTCAATCTCTTCAAGCGTCTGGTGAACATCGGCGATGCCAAATCCCTGGCCTGTCATCCGGCTTCCACAACCCACAGGCAGCTGTCCGAGGCCGAGCAGCGCAGCGTCGGCGTCACCCCGGAGGCAATTCGGCTTTCCGTGGGGATCGAAGCGATCGAAGATATTCTGGAAGACCTGGATCAGGCGTTGATGGCGTCCCGGGGTTAGTTACCGCACTGGTTTAAAGACGAATGCCCAGGTTTTTGCCGATCCTGGCGGTGCTTTTTCTGATTGTACTGTCCATGACGAGCTGCGCTTTCTATGAGAAAAGCTACGTCTCCAGGATTGTTCTGGAAGGAAAAAACTATCTGCCCGAGCTTTATGACGAAGGCGTATTCTACATCAATGCGGAACCCGCCATTCGCATGCGTATGGGTTGTTTTGCCAGCACCCAGCTGGGGGCGACCATGTTTCCGTTGATTCCGCTGCCCATTTTCGTCGAAGCCGAACCTCATGCATCTATTGCTGCTGAGCAGTTTTCGTTGATGCTATCCCATCGCTTGACCGATGAAGTCGATCTGTCCGGGCTGCAGATCGATCTCGATATTTCAGGCCGGGTTCGACCCCTTCGTCTTGCACACGCTGAGGTGGAAAACCAGTACAGGCGAAACTACGAGTACGTGTCGGAACTGCGCTGCGGGGAATCTGAGGACGGCGTTCTGAGGATCAGGCTGAGTCCGGATAAGGTTCGCGTTTATAATGTGCAGTTCAAAGAAGGAGTCGAGCGGGAGTTCGCTTTCCACTCGAGCTTTGTCACTTGATGCAGTGCCATCTGAGGCAGTGGACTTGTCGGGCAACATGGGTTTTGATCCGGTCCTCATGGCGGGTCGGTTAGACAGAGCCCGTTGAGCATCACGAAGATAAACGATCGATGGAATTTCGCGACTACTACAAGATCATGGGCGTTGCTCGTGATGCCACCCAGGACGAGATCAAGCGTTCCTATCGGAAGCTCGCGCGAAAGTATCATCCTGACGTGAGCAAAGAGGCCGGCGCCGAGGAGCGCTTCAAGGAGCTGGGCGAGGCCTATGAAGTCCTCAAGGACCCGGAGAAACGCGCCGCTTACGATCAGCTGGGCGCAAACTGGCAGCAAGGCCAGGAGTTTCGTCCGCCGCCGGACTGGGATGCGGGTTTCGAGTTCAGCGGCGGTGGTTACACCGGCGGCGGGCCGGACATCCACAGCGATTTCTTCGAAGAACTGTTCGGTCATCGTTACGCGGGCGCCGGCGCCGGCGCAGGTGCCAGGGGGCAGCGGCCCGGCTTTCGGATGCGCGGCGAGGATCATCATGCGAAGGTTCTGGTCGACCTCGAGGACAGCTTCAACGGGTCGACCCGAAGCATTTCGCTGCGGGTGCCGGAGGTGACCGAAGACGGGCACGTCGTCACCCGGGATCGCACCCTCAAAGTCCGAATACCCAAGGGTATCCGTCCCGGTCAGCAGATCCGTCTTGCCGGTCAAGGCGGGCCCGGGATGGGCGGCGGCGAATCGGGAGACCTTTACCTGGAGGTGGAGTTCAGCGAGCACCCGTATTTCCGCGTCGAGGGCGCTGATGTCTACGTCGACCTCCCCGTTGCTCCCTGGGAGGCGGTCCTTGGCAGCTCCGTTAAGGCTCCGACGCCGACGGGTGCGGTGGACCTGAAAATTCCGGTCAATTCAAGCCAGGGAAGGAAACTGCGCCTTAAGGGCCGTGGCCTGCCGGGGAAAGTGCCGGGCGACCTTTACATGGTGCTGCAGATCAGCCTGCCTCCGGCAGATACAGATGCCGCTAAAGCGCTCTACAAGCAGATGCAAGAACAGCTCGGGTTTAACCCGCGCGCGAAGATGGGGGTATCCTGAGCCCATGGCCAAACGAGATCAGTCTGACAGCGAGCCGGCTGTAGAGCTTATCGGCGAGGAGACGACGCTAACCCTGGCGGACCTGTGCCGTTCATGTGCGGTGGAAGCTGAGATGATTGAATCGATGGTGGAGGAGGGAATACTGGAGCCCGTGGGCCAACGCCGCCATCACCTCTACTTCCATGCCAGCAGCCTGCGACGCACTCGCTTGACCGTGACGCTGCAGCGGGACCTGGGCGTGAATCTCGCCGGCGCAGCGCTCGCACTGGAGCTGCTGGAACGCATCGCCGAGCTCGAGGCCAAGGTCCGCTCCCCCTAGTCCTCCAGATCGAAGCCGAACTCTGAGGCCATGTCGTCGGCCTCGTCCTGAAACGCCGCCTTCTCCTCGTCGGTTTTTCTCATCTTCTCGATGTCCGACTTGACCGCCGCTTCGACCTCTTGGAGTTTCGCCTCCTGCTGGGAATTCGCCAGCCCGCCGGCGATCTCCGCCTGCTTCTCGTTACCGGCTATCTCGAAGTACTCCTGCGCAGGCCCGTATTCGTTCATTTCCAGGAGCGCGACCCCGCGTTCGTTCGCGCGCTGCTGGAGTCGGGCTGTCAGCTTCGGATGTTGCTCGAGGCGTTGGATTCCGGAATTCAGAGCGTCAGTTGCCTGGCCGAACTGCATCGCTTTGGGGATCATGCCGTCGGTTTTGACGGCCTGGTCATAATGCCTCGCTTCAGCCGCCAGCAGGTCATCGGCGAGCTTCGGATACAGCGGCGCCAGGTGCGCTTGCAGCCTCGACTTGAAGCACGGGAGCGTGTCGAAAGCCGCCAGCTCCTCTTCGAGCAGCGGCGTCAGGTCGTCCACCAGACCACGGTAGCCGAGGCTCCCGCCTGCATCCCGCATCCGCTCCAGCTCCTCGAGACGTTGTTGCGCCAGTGAGGTCGGATCCACGTCTCTTTGTGGAAGCTCCCGTACCGCGTACTCGAACGCGTGTCTCTCGAAGGCGTCGTACTGATTGCTCATCAGCAGCAGCCTGAGTGCGGCAGGGCCGTTGTTCGGTCCAGACCGTCCTTCGTAGACCCCTTGCCTCATCAGCTGGGTCGCGAGTTGCGAAGCAGCTGATCTCAGTTTGTTGGCCACACCTTGATACAGGTCGGACGGCAGGCAGCGGTGACCCTGGCCGGTGAGGCCGGCTCTGTAGTCCTGGCCCTGCAGCACGCTGAAGTAGGTAACGGCCGACTCGGAGAGCCTGCCAGCCTTCGCCAGCCCGTCGGCTTCTGCCAGAACATCCGGCACCATACGGGTCTGAGCCGCGCGGAGGCTCTCCCGTTCATCCATGGGGACGCCATACTCCGGGCTGGTAATCAAGTAGGTACAGATGGTGTCCGCATAGAGCGGGGCTGCCCAGCTCATGGCGAGCAGTGACGCACCCGCGAGCAGTCCGTTGCCGATGCTTCTTGCTCTCACGGTCTAATTTCCGAACAAATTGCCGAGGCGTTTGCGAACCGACTTGCGCGCCTGCTGTATGACGTTCCGCTCGGTTTCATCCTGAACCGCGTCGCCAACATCTTCGGCGAGACCAGCTTCTTCGTACGCTTCGCCTTCGTCCGCTTCGCCCTGCTCTACCTCTGCGTCGAGTTCCTGGTCAGCATTGCCTCCGCCCGTCTGCCCCATCATGCCCGCGAACCCTATTTTAGAATAGTTGGCGGGCACTTCGAACTCGGCCGGGTCCTGGGGGCCGATATCGAGGTCCAGCATTTCCAGGACCATGCGCTGTCCCTTCTGCTTCGGGCTCTGGTAGATCATGTCGACTTTCATCAGGATGCCGTCGTCACTCACCCAGTAGTAGCCGCCGCCCTTGCCACCCTGCTTGTCTTCGAATCTGGCCCGGTACTTGGTGCAGTCATAGCCGTTTACCTCTTCTCTGCCTACTTCGCTCGCCTCGGAAAAATCCATGTCGGAGGCGCCGGCTTCCTGTGCTCCTTCCGTATCCATTTCCCGGTACATGCTCATGGACGGCATCAGCATGTAGTTCACCTCTTTGTCCTCTCGGGTGATGATCACTATGGATTGGCCGCCGTAGTTTGACTCCATGCGCATCTTGTCCGGTGCCTGGCGGACAAACATTTCCATCTGCCCCTCCTTGGTTTCCATGCGTCGGGTGCCGCTGAATGAGGCATTCCGGTCGATGCCGAAGGTGTCCAGATAGGCCTGTACATCGTCCGCCTGGCCGGGTGCCGACAGCAGGACGGCAGTTAGTGCAAGAATTAGGCTGCGCATTCTGGTTCCCCCTTCTTTCCATCGACCCGTTTTCGTCGATGCGTCAAGAATGAATGTTTGTCGAGCGTCCAGGCCCAAGAGTGCCACCAGGCTCATCCAGCAGCAACTCGCAGGTCCCGGCAGGCAGCAGCCCGTTGAGTGGCAAATGTCTGCGGGCCCGGAATTTGGTCTCCGCGCCAATGGGCGTATAGTCTGCAAGGTCAGACGGGGGAGCTGAGCCATTAATCTCGAAAAAGTCCTGTTCGGCTTCTTCATCGTGTTGGCCCTGACGCTGAACGTTGCCTTTGTGGTGGGTGATATCAGCGTGCCCGAGCATCACAGCATCTGGCTGCTGTTTGCCGCTGTGGTGGTCAACCTGGTCGCCACGGTGCTCAAGCTTGGCGATCGTTCCCAGACCGGCGCGCTGCTGCTGGCCACCGCCCTGGTGGCTGATCTGCAGCTGATCGCTTCCTCTTTGATCTGGACGTTCTCGGATCATGGCGTCGGTCTCGACCCCGCGATCATGTCGACAGTGGTTTCTCTGGCAGCGGGCGCCCTGGTGGCCAATGTTGTTTCCGTCACCCTGCTGGTCAGCGACACCCTGATCGCAGGAAGGTAGAACCTATGGCCAAGGGCTCCGATCTGGATCGCGTTACGGCCATCGTGCTCAGCGAAATGCGCAGCCCGCTGATCGTGCTGCTGATCGTGAACGCGCTCGGCATTGCGGTAATGGTAATGATTCCCGGGGTCGACGGCACGCCGATGGGGCTGTTTCACGCCTTCTACTTCATGACCTACACGGCGACCACAACCGGATTTGGAGAGATACCCCGAGAGTTCAGCGACGCCCAGCGGATGTGGGCCACCGTCTGCCTGTACATGAGCGTGGTGGCCTGGATCTATGCGATCGGCTCCATCATCCGGTTGGTGCAGAATCCCCACTTTACGCTCGCTCTGGCGCAGTCGCGGTTTGCTCGCAACGTGACGCGTATTCAGGAACCTTTTTTCATCATCTGTGGCTTCGGCGATACCGGCAGCCTGCTGGCCCGGGGCTTGAGCGACCGCAAGATGAACGCGGTGGTGATCGACTCGGACATCGAGCGGATCAAAGCGTTGCGGTTGCGGGACTACAAGGTGGTCATGCCGGGCCTGGAGGGCGATGCCAGCGTTCCGAAGAACCTCAGCGATGCGGGCCTCAGCCGGGACAACTGCAGAGGCGTGGTTCTGCTCACCGGCGACGACGACGTCAATCTGAAGATCGCCGTCATGACCCGACTTCTGAATCCCAGGGCGGAGGTCATCTGCCGTTCCACCAGCCGCGCACACGAAGAGGAGCTGATCGGGTTGGGCTCGGTGGTGCTTGCCGATCCCTACGAGACCTTCGCCCGTGAGCTGGGCTTTGCCCTGCATCGGCCGCCCCTCTATACCCTGGATGAGTGGCTGGTGGGTGCCCGCGGCGTCAAGCTGTCCAACCTGGTGTCTTATCCGCGTGGTACCTGGGTGCTCTGCGGCTACGGTCAGTTGGGGCGATGGCTGTACCGCTCGTTGAGCGAGTGGGGCGTGAAGACCATCGTCGTGGACCCCAAGGTTGCCGACGCCGATGAAGTTGCCCAGGGCATTCAAGGCTTGGCGACGCGGGCCAACCTCCGGGCAGCCGGCGTTACCAATGCCGTGGGGGTCATAGCCGCAACCAACAGCGACCAGGACAACCTGGCGATCCTGCTGGCGGCGCGAAGCCTGAATCCCCATGCCAAGCTGATCGTTCGCCAGAACAGCCACGAGAACGAGCTGGCCTTTGCGGCGGCCTCCGCGGATCTGATCATGCAACCCAGCCTGGTTATTGCACGGCGTATCCTCCTGCGCCTCATCTCGCCCCTCATTCAGGAACTGCTCGATCACCTGGAGGAGCATCCCCAGATGCTCACGGAGGAAGTGATACCGAGGCTCAGCGAGGCCATCGACGGGCCAGATCCGGCGTTGTGGTGCGTGAATATCGGTCCCGGCGAAACGCCCGCGCTCAATGCCTATCTGCGGCAAACGGGGCCGCTGCTCCTGGGTGATGTTGTTCGTGATGCGCGAGATCGAAATCTTCTGCTGGACGCCGTGCCGCTCATGCTGAAACGAGGCAACGCTCGCATGTTCATGCCGGATGGGGAGACGAGCCTGGCCCCTGGCGATGAGATTCTCGCATGCAGCACGCGTGCGGCCGAGGTGCGGGTCCGGGCAAACTTGGCAAACGCTTACAGCCTGGCGTACCTGGCGACCGGAGCCGATCTCCCCCGAGGCTGGCTGATGAATCGCCTCTGGCAGGGGCGTGCTTCTTAGCGAAGTTGCGAAGGTTCTTCATTTGAGTCTCTGAGGATTCGCTAATTGTGGTTCGTTGGGTCACGTCGCTGCACGATCAGCAGGTATCCCGTTTCCGGCTGTGCGCCTTCAGCGCAGGGAATGTTGGAGGTTGCCGCCGCGGCCAGGCCTGATTCCCGTCTCAGCAGGGTGCCATCGCGAGGATCATACCATTCGATATCGTGATGCCCGCCAGCCAAGTTCAGCCTGATCTGACCGCACCGATTGGATTCCCAGGTGTCCTGCCTCAAACGGGCGGGCCAGAGATACGCTATGTATCTTGATCCTTCCCTGCCTGTGACAAGGTGCTTCATGTCGGTCCGTTCCAGAACAAGGCTGTCTCGCAGCGGCCTGCCTGACGGGTCATGAGGTGAGAGCTCCCAGAACCTCTGAGACTCGGCGATTCTCCGAAGGAAAGCGAGGCTTTCTATTCTCTGCTGCCAGACTGGATTGAGCATGGCGTCCGGATAGGCATCGGAATGAAAGTAGTGGTAGTACGCGCCTTCGATGAAGGCGCTCCAGGATTCTCTGATAGCCGCGTGCCAGTTGTCTTCGCTGTCCATGTAGGAATGGGATTCGTTGAGTTGGAGTATTTTCCTGGAGGTCCCCGCGGTGGTGAGAAGCTGGGATACCTGCCTTGGTTTGCGCGAATAGAAGTGGAAATTGAGGACGTCTACAAACGGCCTGTCGTTGTAGTTTTCCAAACCACGCAGGTGCGCGCCCGAAGAATCGTGAGCGTGCAAGGCGACGGGTCGAGCGGTTCGGGTCTTTACGTAGCGCGCCCAGTAGAGGGCCCAGTGAACGCTGCCTGAAAGTTGCCCTCTGTTCTCGAAATCGCCCGGAAACTCGTTGGCGATCTCAAAAAAGACGTTGTTGCAATCTCCCAGCTCTGCAAGGGCTTTGTCCACCAGTGCGCGCTGATACCCGAACAGCGTCCTGCCGCTAAGAGACTTCTCCGGATGAATCAGGGAGTAGAACTTTGGATAAAAATGGCCCTCGGCGTTCGACGTGAAAGCGCCGTTCCGGTTGTACGCGCGGTTCCAGGCGAGCTGGTATTCGTCGTTTACCCACCAGGGGGGCGTTGATCGGGACGGATAGGGCGCAAACAGGGTGAACTCAACGAAAATCTTCCGAGCTTCCGCATCGCGAACGAAGCGCCTGATTCTTTCCCAGTACGATTCGTCCCATTCGTCCAGGTCATACCTGCCGTCGCTGTATTTCCATGGCGCAAGGCTCTTGCGGCCCATGAACCATGTATAGGCCCACAGCCGAACCTTGTTGAGGCCGACTTCCTGCAGCCGATCGAGAAGCAGCCGGTAGTCATAGTGCTTGCGTGAGGCGGCGGACTGGAAGTCTAAGCCCGCCATCCACAGAGGTTTTCCATGCTGGTAGAACCATCGGCCCTCGCGGGTCAGCCCGTTGTCAGAGCCGGGTGGCGCGCCCTGTGCGACCAGAGCCTGGAACAGAAGCATGCAGCAGAAAACCTGCAGAGCGTATCTGACTCCCGATTCCCGCAAGTTGGGCTTGCGGCGCTTGATCTTCAATTGAAGTTGTCTCTGAACGAAGGATTTCTGGAAAGTATTCTTGCTGAATTCGTGAGGCGAACCTTACAAAGTGCTAACTGTAGATCACAGACAGCATAGATCTTATTGGATAATGTTTTCTCATGAGCAAGCCAAGCCCGAAACCGTCGCCGTACCGCGCAGTATCCATCCGGCCTTCAGTGGTTGGTGCCTGCGAGGCCGTCCGCGGCATAGAGCATCAGAGGTTCCTATCCAGCGAGGCGCCTCTGCTCCCGTTACCCGACTGCAGCGACCCCAATGGTTGTCGCTGCAAGTACAAGCACTGGGACGACCGACGCCAGGACGAAGATCGGCGAACACCGTTCCGGGGTATCGGTGATCAGTACCATGCTCAGGATGACAAACGCGCCGGTCGGGATCGGCGCTCCGGCTGACCCCTCGATCAACCCAGCTGGTGCCGTTCGTTAACCTTTAACCTTTTCCTCCTCTCGATCCCTGTTTCGTGCCATCGGCCGAAAGACTATCATCGCTGACCATGAGAATTCTGGTATTCGGGGTCGGTGGCGTAGGCGCCTACTTCGGCGGCAGGCTTGCCGAAGCCGGCGAAGACGTTGTTTTTGTCGCCCGCGGCGAGCATCTTGCAGCCATGCGCAGATCCGGGCTTCGGGTTGACAGCCCGGCGGGCGATTTCTGTTTGAATCCGGTGAGCGTCACTGACAATGCGGACGAAGCAGGCATGGCTGACGTGGTGCTGCTTGGCGTCAAGACCTGGCAGGTGCGGGAGGCTGCGGAATCTCTCAAACCGCTGCTGGGCCCGCATTCTCTGGTAGTCCCCCTGCAGAACGGTATCGATACGCCGCGCGTGCTGGCTGAAGTGTTGGGCGAAGATCGGGTGCTCGGCGGCAGCTGCGGCATCTTTGCCTATATCGAAGGACCTGGGCACGTCATCCATGGTGGTGTCGATCCCTACATCCAGTTCGGCGCGCTGCATCCCGTCAGCAACGAAAACATCGAGCGGTTGCGGCAGGCCTTTGATCGAGCCAAAGGGGTGGCCGTAGAGGTGAGCGACGACATGCTCGCTTCCATGTGGCAGAAATTTCTCGCCGTGGCCCCTATCGGAGCCGTGGGCGCCATTACCCGCGTTCCCATGGGCGTGATGCTGGCAGATCCGCGGACCAACCAGTTGATCGAGGACGCTAAGCGGGAAATCTGGGAAGTCGGTCGGGCTTTGGGGGTCAACTGGGTGGAGGATGCTCTAGGGCGGGTAACCGCGCAGCACGCTCTGGCGCCCCCTGAAACCACAGCCTCAATGCAGCGCGACATCATGCAGGGCCGCCCTTCTGAACTGGAATCTCAGGTTGGCGCCATTGTGAAGCTGGGCGAGCAGCTGGGGGTGGATACCCCCGTCAACAGCTTCATTTTTGATTGCCTGATGCCCCAGGAGCGGCTTGCCCGCGAATGAATCGACCCTCCACGTGGACGCTTCGGTTCGCAGGAGCGTCCGCTGCCGGCACCAATCCTCGCTCATCTGCGCTTTCGCGCCGAAGCGGAAGATCGCGGTTAAACTGCTGGAGGCTGTTGGTTCCGGGAATCAGGAGGATTATGCATGTTCAAAGTAGTTGGTTTATTGAAACGCAGGCCCGGAATGACGGTCGATGCGTTTCGTGAATACTACGAGACACGCCATCGGGTCATCGGCGAGAAATATCTCAAGGACTACGCCTCACGATACATGCGGCGCTTTCTTACCCCCTATCCCAATCCGATTACCGGCGAGGCGGTAGAGGCGGAATACGATGTCGTCATGGAAATCTGGTATCCAGATCGTGCCGCTTATGAAGCGTGCAACGCGGTGCTTGGATCACCGGAGGCGGCGGCTGAGATCGCCGAGGATGAGGAGCAGTTGTTCGACCGCTCGAGGAATCGCTTCTTTTTTGTAGAGGAGCACGAGTCCGATCTGGCTAAGGCAAGGCAGTCTGATGCCTGAGCGGGCATAGCCGAGACCGTACTCGTCCTATAGAGCCGTTCCCGATGGGGGAGCTGCGGTGGATAGCGGTGCGTTATTGGTCCGGCCCGGCACCAGAACGGGGCAACTCCAGCATGAACGGACGGCTTTGCGCCAGCATAAGCTTGCTGGTTTGCCTGCATTCCAACCTTTTCTCCAGATTGGCCTCTTTGGCACAACCCTTGCAAACATTTGTAGAAAGTTTGCAAAACGCCTGTAGCAACTGTTTGAGATGCAGCGCGCCAACGGGAGCAAGCTGTCAGGAGCGAAAGCGATCCCCGCCGTCGAGTTGAGAAGCCGCAGGTGTCGGTGGGCAGACGGAAACCAACGCTAGGCCGCTATGGATAAGAGGGACGTTCTAATGGAACTGAAGCTCTACAAGACCTTGTGGGGCCACACGGGGTCTGTTGCGGAGGGTGCGCTGCTGGCCAGCCAGGCAGGCTTTCAGGGTGTTGAAGCGCCGGCTCCGTCAAACGACGAAGATCTCGAACAGCTCACGGATGCATTGGCGACGCATAAACTCGACTACATCTGTGAGATCTGCACCACGGGCAGCTACGTACCGGACAGGCAGGCCACGCCAGACGAGCACCTGGCGGATCTCGATGACAAGATCCGCCGGGGCACGACGCTCTCGCCGCGTTTATTCAACGTCATGGGAGGTTGCGATGCCTGGCCGCTGGACGTCCAGGTGGACTTCTTCCGCCGCGCTCAGGCGATCGCCGACGGGCACGGCGTAATCTGCAGTTTCGAAACCCATCGAGGCCGATCGTTTTTCAACCCCTGGGTGACGCGGGATGTGCTGCGTCAGCTTCCCCAGCTGGTAATTACCTGTGATTTCAGTCACTGGGTGGTGGTGTGTGAGCGCCTGATGGACAGCGAGTGGGATGTGATCACCGAGGTGGCGGAGCGGGCTCACCACATCCACGGCCGGGTGGGATATGACCAGGGGCCGCAAGTGCCGCATCCCGCCGCCCCGGAATATGCCGCCGCGCTTGCTTCCCACGAGCGCTGCTGGGAAGAAATCTGGCGTTCGCAGCGACGCCGGGGCTACCAGGTCAGCACCCTGACGCCGGAATTCGGTCCGGACGGTTATCTGCACCATCTGCCCTTCACCAACGCGCCGGTGGCCGATCTGTGGGAGCTGAACCGTTGGATAGGTGAGCGCCAGCGGCTTCACTTTGCCGGCTGGGTGGACCGCGCCGCTACCGCAAGAGTCGCTCAAGCCGGCTGATTCTGATCAGGAGTTCAACGATGCAATCTGTTCGTTCCCTTCTGCGTGATCCCGATGGCCTGTGGCCCAACATGGCGGGCATCAGCTACATCCTGCTGGCCTATTTCGGTGGCTGGTGGGCGCTGTTCCAGGGCAATCCCTGGCTTTTTGCCGGAGGCGTTCTAGCGCTGGCCCATGGAATGTCCATAGCCGCTTACCTGATGCATGACTGTGGCCATAACGCTATCTTCAAGGAGACGACCCACAACAGCCTGCTTGGCGGCTGGTTGAACGCCATCTGCGGCAGCAACTACGGCACCTACGAGGACATGCGCTACAAGCACATGCGCCATCACGTGGATAACTGCGAGCCGGTGACTTTCGATTACCGCGGCTGGCTCAAGCGCCATCCTTGGACGGAGAAAACGGTCAACGCGCTGGAGTGGGCCTATGTCCCCGCCGTTGAGCTGCTGATGCACGGCATGCAGCTGGTTGCGCCCTTTGTGTATGAGGACAAGAAAGACCAGCGCGCCCGGGTGCTCCGTGTCGCACTGACCCGGTTCGCGCTGTTCGCAATGATCGCATGGTGGTCACCTGCGGCAGCAGCAGGGTACGTGACCGCTTATCTTCTGTTCCTTACGTTCCTGCGTTTCCTGGACAACTTCCAACACAGCTATGAGATCTTCTATCGCCTGAATGACCCGACCTTCGAGCCGCCGCTGAAGGGTGACCTGGCCTATGAGGAAGCCAATACCTACAGCAATCTGATATCCGCGCGCTGGCCGTGGTTGAACCTGCTGGCACTCAATTTCCCCTATCACAATGCGCACCACAACAAGCCCACGCTGGGATGGTACAAGCTGCCGGCGCTGCATGAGCAACTCTATCAGCAAGAATGTCCCCAGCAACTCAACTTCTGGCCCCAGCTGGTGGCGTTTCACAAGCACCGCGTTGACCGGGTGCAGTCAGAGCACTACGGAGAGGACAGCGTTGTAGACCAGCTCAAATCCGGACGGGCGGTGGGTGTTAATGCGCTGTCGTTCCTTACGGCGTTCTGACGGAGAGCTGCATGCTGCAGTCCACGGAAATTCCCACGCCGGCGGCCCCCCGACGGGAGGAAGAAATCCGGGCGATACCCGAGCCCGCGTCGATTTCCGTGCCTGAATCGCCAATGCCAGCTTTGGCGCCGGTGAAAGTGCGTGCGCGCTGGTTTGAGTTCAAGCGCGGCGTGCCAGCTTCGGTGAAAGTGGCTCTGGGCGTTCTCGCCTGGCTCGGCTTTCTGTTCGGATGGCATCTGGCTGCCACCAGCGGCGCTGCCAGCAATCCGCTTTTCCCTTCGCCTGGGCAGGTAACAGAGGCGCTGTGGCAACTGTTTGCTGAGCGTGGTTTCAGCAGCGATGTCCTCGCCAGCTTGCAGCGCATCCTGCTCAGCTTCGCGCTGGCGGCAGCGGTAGCGGTGCCAATTGGCGTGATGATGGGTGCATTCCCAGTGGTGGAAGCGGCACTGAGCCCTCTGGTTTCCGCATTTCGCTATCTTCCGGCGCCGGCCTTTATCCCCCTGCTGCTGATGTGGCTTGGCACGGGCGATACCCAGAAGATCGCCCTGCTGATGCTCGGTGTGATCTGGTTTCTGATCACGCTGGTTTGCGATACCACCAAACAGACCCCATTGGACTTTATTGAAACATCCAAAACCCTTGGCGGGTCCCGGCGCACCATCCTCTGGACCATTGTCGTCCCCGTCGCGCTACCAGGCATCGTCGATACGTGTCGGCAGATGCTCGCCGTAAGCTGGACCTATCTGGTAATCGCCGAAATCGTCGCAGCAACCGACGGTATTGGCGCCATGATGATGCGCGCCCGCCGTTTTGTGCATGTTGATGAAATCATGGCCGGCATTCTGGTGATTGGCCTGCTTGGCCTGCTCTGCGATCTGGCCTTTCGAGGCCTTTACTGGCTGATGTTTCCCTACCTCCGCCGTCATTGACCGATTCCCCTACCAGGAGTGCAAACCATGTCCCGATTGATGCAACGTGCCTTGATGAAACACTGGCTGGCGCTCGCCGTGCTGCTCACGCTGGGCGCCTGTGGCGGCCCGGAAGAGCCAGCAAAAGTAGCCGAACCTGCAGCGCCCGAAATCAGCAAAGAGACGGTGAAGGTATCGCTGTTTTCCTGGCCGGGTTACTCGTTTTGGTTTATCGCCAAAGAGAAAAATCTGGTGCCGGAGCTGGATCTGGATATCCGTGTTATCGAGGATCCGTACGAAAGCTTTGGCCTGATGAGCGCCGGACAGTTGGACATTACCTCCAGCACGGTAGAGTACGGCCCCATCGCGGTGGACAAGGATGTGCCTGTGAAGCTGGTGGCTTATACCAACCCTTCCTACGGCACGGACAAGATCATATTGCGCCCTGACATTGCATCGCCATCCGAACTGGCCGGCAAGAAAGTCGCTGTTCTGGAAGGTGGCCTGACTCAGATATTCATGGGAATCTGGCTGGAAGAGAATGGCATTGCCATTGATGAGGTGGAATTCGTCAACGTAATCATGGATGAGGCGGTGGGCGCCATGCTCAGCAACGATGTGGCGGCCGGCGAGTTCTGGGAGCCCTTTGGCAGCAAGGTGATTGCTGGGATGCCGGGCGCCCAGGTCATGGCCACGTCCGCAGAAGACAAGTGGATTCGCACCGCCCTGCTGGGTGACGGCATGTACATGACTTCGGCGTTTCTGAACGATCGTCCGGAAGCAGCGAAACTGGCTATGAAAGCTTACTTTGCTGCCGTGGACTGGTGGAAGGCCAACCCTGAGGAAGGCAACAAGATCATTGCTGATGCAATCCAATTCAGCGTCGACGACGTGGCCATGGTGATCGGCGCTGATGGGGAGATCTACAAGGGCGGCATCATGGTGTTCGACAAGCAACAGGCCGGCCGCTTCATGGGGCTGATTTCCGGGGAACTGCCGTTGGGCATGAGCAATGGCCAGATCGTGGAGCACTGGAACACCACCAATGAATGGTGGGTAAAGTTTGGCCAGGCCAGTGACTTGCATGATTGGACGGAGGGTGTTGTCACCGCGCCGCTCGCTGCCGTTCTCAGCGAGGCAGGCCTGATGACGGCGGCCGAGTGAGCACCGCCGCCCGCATGCAGCAGCCCGAGCTGCAGGAAGAGGGATTGGTAGTCGATGGGCTGGGAAAAATTTTTCCCAGCAGGGACACGCCCACCGTGGCGGTGGAAAATGCTACCTTCAGCGTGGCTCCGCGACAGGTCACCATCCTGCTGGGGCCTTCGGGCTGTGGAAAGTCTACCGTTCTACGCATGATCGCCGGGCTGGATACACCCACCAGCGGGCGCATCACGCTCAACGGCGAGCCGGTGATCGGCCCCAACCGCGATCGCGGCATGGTGTTCCAGGGCTATACCTCGTTCCCCTGGTTGACGGTTCGACGCAACGTGGCCTACGGGCTGCGCATCAACGGTGATGCGACCGCTCTGGCGGAAGGGGCCGTGGACCACTTTCTCGACCGGGTGGGGCTCTCCCGTTTCGCGGATGCGTGGCCGCACCAGTTGTCCGGCGGCATGCGACAGCGCGTCGCGCTGGCCCGGGCGCTGGCGACCACTCCCCAGTTGTTGCTGATGGATGAGCCTTTCGGCGCGCTGGACGCCGAAACCCGCTGGCAGATGCAGGAACTGCTGCTGGATGTGATCCGCAAGGAGCGGATGACTGTCGTCATGGTGACCCATGATGTAGAGGAGGCGCTGTTGCTGGCTGACCAGATCATTTTTCTCTCCAGCCGTCCGGGCAGGGTCAAGGCCGTGCTGCATCCCCCCTTCAAACAGGATGCGGCTATCAGCACGCGGGAAGAGCTACGCGCCCAGCCGCAGTATGGCAGCATGGAGCAGGACATCCTGCGCATGATGCGGGAAGAAGCGGCGCACGGCTGAGAAACGATACGCTGGCGCCAGAGTCACGCGCGGTTAAATAGCTCTTTGAATCAGTAGCCTACCGGGCTCCCGTTGAAACCAATTGCTCCACAGCGCACCACCGCGGATTAACATTCAGGGGCACACTCTGCATTTCGCTGAACTTGCGGCACTCAGATGCCGTTACCAGAAACTCGAGACCCGCATGGCGGAGTTGAACAGCGACGCGGTGCGGCTAATTCGCCCAAAAATAGGGCTTGTTCTAGGGGTGGAATGGCGCAAGGGGGCGCATAATGAGTATGGAAGCATGGGCCATTTGTCGGCTCAGATGCCATTGGAGGTGCGGACGTGAAAGCCATCATGTGGCGTGATGATCAGGAGATTCAGGTTGGGGGCGAGGAATTGATCGAGGCCTGGCGGGATCTGCCGGACGCCTATCTCTGGGTAGACCTCGAGCATGATGCCAGTGATGAAGCAAGGGTTCTGATTGAATTCGGCGCCGACGACATCATCATCGAGCAGACGTTGGCGGTGCGTTATCCGCCGAAGTTGGAAACGGTCATTGGAGATTCAGTTTTCATGCTGTTGCGGGGGCTGGATGCTTCGTCTGACTCCATCGACTTTGGCACCATACAGATAGCGTTTCTGATGGGAGAGCGTTTTCTGATCAGCCGGCATAGCGCAAGGTCCCCGTCGATCGAGAAGGTCCAGCAGCTACTCGAAGCCGATTCCATCGCCGTCGGGCGCCGACCCGGGCATTTGGCATTGGACGTAGCGGAAGCGCTGGTGGGCCGTTATGTTCCTATCGTGCTGAATCTGGAGGGTCGCCTCGAGCAAATCGAAGAGGAGATGTTCGAAGATCCGAAAGACGATTTGCTGAACGAGTTATTGCTTTACAAACGTCAGCTCAAGAAGCTGCGGCGAATCGCCAGCTATCAGGTTGCTCTCTTCGAACGTGTGCGACGTGAGAGCAACCCGCTGTTCAAAGGGCTTGAAAGGCACGCCACGGAAATAGCGGAGCAGTTCGAAAGGATCGTCAGCCTGTCGAACCTGCACAACGAGCTGGCAAACGATCTGATGAACGGCTATCTGTCGCTGTCCTCCCACCGATTGAACAACATCATGCGGGTGCTCACGATCATCACCTGCATTTTCGTACCTATCACGTTCATCGCGGGCATCTACGGCATGAACTTCGAGTACATGCCCGAGCTTACAACCAGGTACGCGTACTTTTTCGTATTGGCCGTTATGACCGTCGTCGCGATCGGGCTTTTGGTTCTCTTCAGACGCAAACGGTGGTTCTGATGGAAACGCTTATTGAATACTGGGAATCCCTGACCGGCGTAATGGCCGCGGAATGGCTGAAGGTAGGCAACACCAGCATCAGCGCAAGTTCACTGTTGAAACTGCTTGTTTTTGTGGTGCTCGCGTTCTGGGTCTCCAAATTCGCCCGCATGGGATTGACGCGCCTGTTGCAGTCCCGATCGGTGCAGCAGAGCACCATCTACACCATAGACCGTCTCTCACACTACGTAATTCTGATAGTCGGTTTCATTTTGGGTCTCTCCGCGGTTGGCTTCGACTTTTCGAGTTTTGCGCTCATTGCCGGCGCTCTTGGCCTGGGCATCGGCCTTGGCATTCAGCCGCTGGTGGTGAACTTCTTCGCAGGATTGATTCTGCTTATCGATCGAAGTCTCAAGGTTGCCGATTACGTGGAGCTCGAATCGGGGATCCGGGGCCGGGTGCGAAAGATCAACATGCGCTACACCATCGTGACTACCAATGATAACGTGGATGTGCTGGTGCCGAACTCGGAATTCGTCGCTGCCCGGGTGGTCAACTGGACTCATGACGACGACGCTGCCCGTATGCATATACCGTTCGGCGTCGCATACGGGACGGACAAAGAGCTGGTTAAAATGGCGGCGTTGGAGGCGGCTGACAGCGTGTCAGCCGACATGGCTTACCTGCAAGATCGGCCGCCGCAGGTGTGGTTCGTTGGCTTTGGCGATTCGAGCCTCGATTTCGAACTATTGCTCTGGATGGGCGCCGAAAACGTGCGTCGCCCCGGTGCGGTGAAGGCGGCTTACCTCTGGGAGATTCACACGGCGCTGTACAAGTACCATATCGAGATCCCGTTCCCGCAGCGTGATCTCCATCTGCGGTCGTTCTTGGGCATGAAAGAAGAGGTCGCTCGAGACTACCTCTTGCCCGATACGCGGTTGTGAAAGGTCTCGTTCACGTCTGACCCAAGCGCACACCATCAGCTAATCGAGGCTTAGGGATGGCGGTGCGGCGTCAGATTGAATCCCAATGCCTACTATATGACTACTGGCCTGTTTTTCTCAGGTTGCGTAACTTGCTGATATCAATGGTGGCCAGGGGCAGAATCGAACGCGGACGCAGTTGCCGATACGCGGATTTTCAGTCCGCCTGGTCGGCTCAATATAATGTCTCCCGATAACGACGGGCCGACCGAGTTCGTTTTCACGCCGCTGCGCGCGATCTGAAGTGTCAGGCTGTCGCAGCAATCATTATCACCAGCCTCTGGAAGCGGCTATCAGACCCAGGGCAACCAGGGCGGTGAGCGTAAGGATGAGGCTGTTGCGCCTTGCAGCGCGTGACCGCCGCACAAGCGCCTCATGGTCTTTGGTGGCCGCTGTGATGAGCTCCATCATCAAGGCATAGGTTCGTATCCGCACTTCCGTTCGGGCCTTCCTTTCCTCGACGGGTTGGGACACCTCTACGGCTGCGCCCTTGGCCAGACGTTTCATGACTGTTTCGTAAGCGTCCTGGCGCCGGCGTCGACCGCGGGCCGTGAAGGAGATGCGGTGTCGCTCCGCCAGGCCCTCCATATAGATCTGGCTGAGCCGTTTGTGATCGGCCGGTTCCGGAATGATGCCGTCCCTGGATCGTCTCTCGTTTGGAACGCGACCATCGCGCTGATTGTCCTCTGGCGCCCAGAGGGTGATTTCTTCCACAACCCGCACTCCGTATGTCCCGGTTTGCCGGGATTATCGAGCGCGCTACGGGTGGTTTTCTGTGATCCGTGTCGTTGGAGGACCGTTTGCTCCTTTTCCGACAAGCACTGTGTGCGGATTCCCGCTCATGGTAGAAGCCTAGTCGAGGTTTGACCGGGGGTCGCTTCTGGCAGCAGCATTTTGTGCTGTCTATCACATCGATCCGGACCTATTTGGTAAAGACTCTGTCGCCCAGCTGACATCGTTAAGGTTTGCATGGGTGGAATCTGCGGCCTGGCCGCAGATTGCTGGAAAGCGAGAGGGTCTTTCATGCTGAAAATAGTAACGAGGATACTAGCTTCTGGTCTCATGTTGGGTTGGGCGTGTGCGTCCGTGCTCGCCGAACCTTCCCAACAGGCGCTGCGCAGCCTGGATGAGCAGGTTCAGGAGATCAAGACCGATGTGCTTGCCATCGGCGCCGAGCTGACCACGCTTGAAGAGCGTCTGCTTTATCCATCTACCACCGAGGTCGCTATCTTCATATCTCTGCCACAGGAGCAGTCCTTTCGCCTGGACGCCGTGCGTATCCTGATCGATGAAAAGCTGGCTGCGCATCACATCTACAGTTTCAAAGAGCTCGACGCGTTGCATAGCGGTGGGGTGCAACGCATCTACACCGGCAATCTGCCCAGCGGCAAGTACCAGCTCGAGGTCTCGGTGGTTGGCAAGCTGGCCAGCGGCAGGGAGTACAGCCAGACCAAGAAATTTACGTTTACCAAGGACATCGACCCGCGTCTGCTTGGCATTGCGCTGGCAGGCCCGGACGCAGGAAGCGCCGCCATAGAACTGAACGACTGGTAGCCATGCGGGTTGTGCAACTGCTGCGGTTGGCCCTTATGCTGGGTACCTTGTCAGGGTTGCCGTCGTTCGCCGCTGAGCGCGATCTCTACTTCGCTGAAGCGGTCTTCTGGGCCGAGCAGGGGCTGTACTTTGACGCCTTGCAGCGGCTCGATGCCGAGCTGGGGCAGCACCGGGGCCTGGACGAGCCGGAGCTAGACTCGCTGTATCCGTTCATGGACGACGCCGAGTTCTCGGTCGGCGACTTCGAGCTCAGCTATCGGATGCATCATCGTGCCGGTCGCGCGATAACCGCGGTGCTTGAAAGCGATGTAGATGAATCCGTGCGTAACGAAGCCGCCTATCGTCTTGCCCGTATCCATTTTCAGAAGGGTCAACTCAAAGATGCGCTGCAAGCCATCGATCGTATACAGGGCGAGGTACCCGAAGGGATTCGTGAAGACGTCCAGTACCTGAAAGCCAACGTCTATCTGGCAACGGCGCGTCCCGATGAAGCAGTGCCGATACTGAAGCGCCTGCAGGGTAGCCGGAACCTTGGCGGATTCGCCGAGTACAACCTGGCGATTGCGTACCTGCAGAACGAGCGGCTCGGCGACGCGTTGGAGCAGCTTCGCAGAGCCGGCACGGTGGGGGCTACAGACGAACCGGCCCGCGCCATCCGGGACAAGGCAAATCTGGTACGCGGAACCCTGCTGCTCGAATCCGGGCGTTTTGATGACGCGAAGGCATCTCTGGAGCAGGTGCGGCTCGACGGCCCGTTCTCCAACGCCGCGCTGCTCAGCGCAGGCTGGGCGGACGCCTCCGCTGAACGCTTCGCACAGGCGCTTGCGCCATGGAACCTGCTCGTTGGCCGAAATGCCACCGATCCCGCGGTACAGGAAGCAATGCTCGCCTTGCCTTTTGCTTATGGCAACCTCGAGGTGCACGGTCGGGCGGCGATGCTGTATGGGCAGGCGCTGCAGTCATTTGGCACGGAGATCTCCCGGCTTGATGAATCTGTGGTCAGTATCCGCGACGGCAAGTTTCTGGAGGCGCTGGTTCGTCCAGAGATTCGCAAAGACAGAGACTGGGTGATCCGTCTGCGAGAACTTCCTGAAGCGCCGGAGACTTACTACCTGATGACGCTTCTCGCATCGCACGATTTTCAGACGGCGCTCTCGAATTACCTTGATCTGGAAGACCTACGCAGGCGGCTGGACCGCTGGCTCGTCAGCCTCGACGCGTTTGAGGATATGCTGCAGGCCCGCCGTGACTACTACGAGCCGTTGCTGCCCGGATTGGACCGGCAGTTCCGGGAGCTCGATTCCCGACGGCGATTGCGCATGGAACAGCACGCGATGCTTTCCGATCGTCTGCAGGGCATGCTGGTTTCGCCACGCCCCGAGTTTCTCGCCACAGCCGAAGAGCGAGCCCTGAGCTCACGCCTGGAGCGCCTGGCTGCGGGACTTGACCCGGTCGCAGACGCGGGCCAGATGGCGCGCGTGGAGCGGCTTCGGGGGTTGGTGATCTGGAGCATCAAAACCCAGTATCACGATCGGCTCACGCATTTCTACGAGCACCTCGAAGCCTCGGAGAAGGCCGTAGACCGGCTGACCGAGCAGTACAACGCCTACGTTCGGGTACGCCAAGCTGCGACGCACAGCTTCGAAGGCTACGACGTGCCCATCAGACGCCTTCGCAAACGGGTAGAGGACTCGATGGTCCGGATCGATCGAGTGATGTCCCGACAGGGTCACGTTCTGGAACAGGTGGCCATCCGGGAGCTGGAGAATCGGGCACGTCTCCTTGGGGACTATGAAATCCGCGCGCGCTATGCGCTTGCCGACAGCTACGACCGCGCAGCACAGGTTCCTCCCGTGCCCGAGGAGCGTGAGTGATGGGCCGGTTGCAGACCTCCGTCTTGGCCCTGCTGTTGCTGGTTGGGTGCCAGAGCAACCCCGATAAGCAGACAATCGCGCAGCTCCGCGATGTCGAACCGGATCTGGATGAAGTTCGTATTGACGACAGTCTGATAAAGGCCCTGACAGGCTACCAGCAGTTCCTCATCGAAACCCCGGCGCACAGAATGGCGCCTGAGGCCATGCGGCGCATGGCCGACCTTCAGATCGAAAAGGAGTATGGCGTTGTTGGCGTCGAGCGTGATCGCGGGCTGGTCGAGCTTGCCGCGCCTGATCCGCATCACCTGCAGGCCCGGCCGACGACGATCACAAGCGCGGTCGTCGGCGTGTCGCGCCAAGAAGGCGTGGCAGGGTCGACGCCCGGGGAGACCGATGCGGAATTCGAAGCGCGCGCCAGCGCGCCGCGAGGTCTGGCAAGCCGGCAGGCCGACAGTCTGGACCTTCCAGACGGAACCGCACCATCGGGTGAAGCCGGTCCGGCTCAGGCCATTGAGACCTATCGGAAGATTCTTGCCGACTACCCCTGGTACGAACGAAACGATCAGGTGCTCTACCAGATGGCACGCGCACATGACGAGCTCGCTCAATCGGAGGAAGCGATGCGGGCTGTCGAGCGCCTGATCTCCGAATACCCGGATTCCCGCTACGTCGATGAGGTGTTCTTCAGGCGCGGCGAGTACTACTTCGTCCGCAGGCAGTATCTGGATGCAGAAGAATCTTATCTGTCGGTGGTCGGGATGGGAGCGAGCTCGCCCTTCTATGAGCTGGCGCTCTACAAGCTGGGCTGGTCGCTCTACAAGCAGGAGCTTTACGAGGAGGCGCTGCATCATTACATCGCGCTGCTCGACTACAAGCTATCGACGGGCTACGACTTCGACGCCGGCGTTGGCGAAGACAACGAAGACGAGGAACGACGGGTAGCGGATACCTTTCGCGTGATCAGCCTCAGCTTTTCCAATCTCGGCGGTCCGGAGGAGCTCAATGCGTACTTCTCGGTCCGCGGCAACC
>CAMYJX010000002.1:0-12157 GCA_947258825.1 uncultured Pseudomonadales bacterium | reverse complement strand
ATGCTTATCGCTTCAACGATGCGGCCTCCGTTTATCAGATGTTCGTTGAGCTGAATCCGGTTCACAAGGTCGCCCCGCGCTTCAGCATGCGGATTTCGGAAATCTACACGGAAGGCAACTTCCCTCTGCTGGTCGTGGAGTCCAAGCGGGAGTTCGCGACGCGTTACGGTGTGCATGCGGAGTACTGGCAACACTACGAGCTGGCATCCATGCCGGAGGTGGTGGAATACCTCAAGGCCAACCTGATCGATCTGGCCAACCACTACCACGCGCTCTACCAGGAGGAAGCCCTGGATGATGACAGGTCCGACAACTATCAGGAGGCGCTGCGCTGGTATCAAGAGTTTCTGGGCTCCTTCCCGGAAGACGCGATCACGCCTTCGATCAACTACCAGCTCGCCGATCTGCTTCTGGAACACGGGGACTTCGTCGGGTCCGCGCGCGAGTACGAGCGGACCGCCTATGAATATCCGCCGCACGCGAGGGCCTCCGAGGCCGGATATGCGGCGGTCTACGCTTACCGGGAGCACCTGGACGAGGCCTCCGCAGGCGAATACGACGCAGCTCTCCTGGCGACCGTCGACAGCTCGCTACGCTTTGCAGAAACTTTCCGGGCCGACGAGCGGGCACCGACGGTGCTGGGGGCGGCAATCGAAGATCTCTACGCCATGCGGGATTTTGAGCGGGCGATTTCCTCCGGACGCTGGCTCCTCGCCGACTATCCGGCGGCGGAAACCCCCTTGCGGCGTGCCACCTGGATGATCGTTGCCCATTCTTCCTTTGAAATTGCCGGCTATCCCGACGCGGAAGCGGCATATACGCAAGTGCTGGATTTGTCCGGGCCCGAGGACGAAGATCGGCAGGCGGTCGTCGACAATCTGGCGGCGGCAATCTACAAGCAGGGCGAGCGGGCTCGGGATCAAGAAGATTATGCGACCGCGGCGGAACACTTTCTGCGGATCAAATCGGCTGCGCCGACCTCTGAAGTACGTGCCGCCGCGGAATACGATGCGGCCGCCGCGCTCGTTCATCTCGAGAAATGGCTGGCCGCTGCCGACGTGCTGGAAGATTTCCGCACCTCGCATCCCGAGCATGAGCTGCGATCGCAGGCAACCAAGCAGCTCGCCGTAGCCTATGAGCGTGCGGGCAAGCTCTCGCGCTCGGCGTCTGAGTATGAGCGGGTGGCGGCGGAAGCCCAGGATCCCGAAGTTCGACGCGAGGCGCTCCTGGTCGCCGGTGACCTCTACGAGCAGGCCGGCGAGGGTGCAGACGCATTGCGCCTCTTTGAGCTGTACGTCGACCAGTATCCCGAACCGATGGAGCTGGGCCTGGAAATCCGCTTCAAGGTTGCCGGCATGCACGACGCCGCGGGAGACGATGAGGCCTATCGCGAGCAGCTTCGCTTGATCGTGGCGATCGACGCGGATGCGGCCAACACGCGCACCAGCCGCACCCGCTATCTGGCGGCCACCTCGTCCTTGGTTTTGACCAAATCGCTGTTTGACGAGTTCGAGTCGCTGGCGCTCATGCAGCCTTTCCAGGAAAACCTGGCAACCAAGAAGCGGCTCATGGATCAGGCGCTGGCCGGATTCGAATCGCTGGTGCGCTACGAAGTGGCAGAGGTGACTGCCGCCGCGACCTTCTATATCGCAGAGATTTACCGGCACTTCAGCGACGCTCTGCTTGCCTCTGAGCGGCCCAGCGGTTTGAGCCACGCGGATCTCGCCGAGTACGAGCTGGTGATAGAGGAAGAAGCCTATCCGTTCGAGGAGCAAGCGATTGCCGTTCACCGAGAAAATCTGGAGCTCATGCGCATTGGCGTGTTCAACAGCTGGATATCCCGCAGCCTTGACGAGCTCGCCGTTCTGATGCCCGGGCGCTATGCGAAGGCAGAGATCAGCGTAGGGTTCGTGGGCAGTATTGATGAGTATGCATACCGGTCTCCAATGGCCCCGGAGGCATTGGTTTCGGCCGCTGAGCTGCCAGGAGTGGACGATGATCCAATGTCACGGTGACGGCAAGCAGCGCTGCGTGCTGCGCCTGGTTGCGCTGAGCGCGTTTCTGCTGGGCGCGGTGGGGTGCGCATCGCCGGGGCCGACTGAGAGTGGCACGCAGCCTGACATCCAGAGCCGCAGCGATTTTGCGTTGGCGCCGGACGGCCAGCACGGATTCATCGTTACGGAGGATGTGCCCATCGTCGGCGACGTCCGCAGCGACTACCAGCGTGCCACCATGCTGCTCCAGCGCGACGCGATCGAAGAAGGAGTCGTGGTGCTCGAATCGGTGATCGAGAGGGCGCCCGAGTTGGTCATCCCTCGCATAGATCTGGGCGTTGCCCACGCCCGTCTCGGCAACCATGAGGCGGCGCAGAAGAGCCTCGAGGCCGCGCTGGCACTGGCGCCGGACCATCCTGTTGCGCTGAACGAGTTGGGCATTGTCTATCGGCAAACGGGCCGGTTTGCCGAAGCCCGGGCGAGCTACGAGCAGGCGCTGTCGATTCATGACGGATTCCACTACGCCCTGCTCAACCTTGGCGTGCTTTGCGATCTGTATGTCGAGGATCTCCCGTGCGCGTTGGAGAACTATGAAGCCTATTCCGGAATTGTTACGGATGACCCTCAGGTCGGGATCTGGATTGCCGACCTCCGGAATAGAATGTCTGCGTCTCAAGCGGAGTCGACCCCATGAGAAATGTCCTGGCCATATTGTTCGCGTTGCTGCTGCCTGCTCCGGTGTTGGCTGCGGATTCTCAGGAAGCCACGGAGCAGCAACCGAAAACCCTCTCGGGGATGTCCGTTCTTGGCAACAATGAAGCCCCGAAATCCCTTGTTATCGTGCCCTGGAAAAGCTCCCAGATCGGCGACGGGATCGGCGTTGTGGAGAGCCTAAGCAACCGCCCCGTGCCGATAGATCGCGAGGTCTTCAGGCGCGAGCTCAACTACTACAACATTCGTTCAAACACGCCGGACGCCGCTGGGGAAGCGGTTTCGGACGTCAGAATCAGCAGCCGATAGCGCCACGGCGCCTGTCGACCCCGCAGCACCCGCATAAAAATTTCCGGTGGAAAACGCCAACGAGCGTGTGCTCGCAAACCCGCCTGCGCGCGTGCAGTTGAAGCGTCGATTTGCGGTCCCTCAACGCCGTAGCACAGTTTTTTTTATCTGCCCGAAATGCTGTTGATAACGTGAAGTGCGTTCGACGAGTGATCTGCGGAACGTGCTGTGCGTCACCATTAAGCGTTCCAACAAGCAATAGGCTGCGCGTCAAGGATTGTGAGGAAGTTGTCTTCCTCCGAGATCATCAAGTTTAAATTGCGAGGGCTAAATCAATGGACGTTTTCTACTCGATCGTCGGATTCTTCGCGTCCGGTGGCATGTTCATGTATCCCATCCTGCTCGTATTTACGGTAGGCACAGCTATTGCCGTGGAACGGTTCATCACGCTTTCAGCCATCACACGGAAAAATCAGGTGGCCTGGAACGCGCTGCAGCCGCTCCTGAATCAGGGTGACTTTGATCAGGCTCGCGAGATGGCCTCCAAGGAAGATTCCGTCATGGCGCGCATTCTGAACCTGGGTCTGGCGCTTCAGGGAGCCGTACGACGCCGGGAGGATGTGGAGATCGCGATGGAAGAGGGCATGACCGAGGTGATACCGCAGCTGGAAAAACGCACGCCCTACGTTGCGCTCGCCTCGAACATTGCCACGCTGCTTGGCCTGCTGGGCACCATCATGGGTCTGATTCAGGCTTTTACGGCCGTGGCGAACGCCAACCCTGCAGAGAAAGCGGATCTGCTGTCCGCGAGCATCTCGGTCGCGATGAACACCACGGCTTTCGGGCTGATGGTGGGCATACCGCTGCTGATCGTACATGCGGTGCTGACCACCAAGACCAACGAGATAGTCGATGGCCTCGAGATGGCGTCGGTCAAAGCGCTCAGCGTGATCACATCGCGCGCGCGGCGCCAGGTCGAAGTCGCGAACGCCGCCTGATTGAAATCGGCCGAGGGAACGCAGCATGGCTCGCAAGCATCACTATCGGAGACGGTCGAAAGATCAGCCCAACGAGCTGGACGTTACTACGTTCCTGAATCTGATGGTCGTGCTCGTTCCGTTCCTGCTGATTACCGCCGTGTTTTCACGGATCGCCATCGTCGAGCTCAACTTGCCTTCTACGAAGGGGTCGGGCGAACCGCAGGATCCGGGCTTTCGCGTTGAAGTGATCGTGCGGGAGGGCGGCCTGGAGATCGGTAACGGCAAAACGGTCATCGCCGCCTTGCCGAAGCGGGAAGGTGAGTACGACCTGGAACGGCTGTCGCGCTACATGGTGTCTCTCAAGGAAGACAATCCTGCTACGGATTCGGCTTCCGTCCTGCTCGAGCCGACGATTCCTTACGACTACCTGATACAGGTCATGGACGTGGTCCGAAGCACCGAAATTCCCGGCGCGGAAAGCGACGCGCGAGAGTTCGTTCAGCTGGCGCTGTTTACCGAGATCTCGGTTGGAGAAGCACCGTGAAGACCACGCGACGCATGAAGCGGATGACCCGCAATAAGGTGAGGATCGGCAGGATGAACCTGACCTCGTTGATGGACGTGTTCACCATCCTGGTCTTCTTCCTGCTCGTCAACTCCGGCACGCCAGAAGTGATGGAAACGCCGAAGCAGATGGTGCTCCCCGAGTCCGTGGTTGAAGCCAAGCCACGTGAAACCGTCGTGATCTTTATCGGCAAAGAAGACGTGGTCGTACAGGGCGAGCCGGTGGCGACGGTGGCGGCCATCGCAACGATGGACGAGGGCGAGATCGGGCCGATCATCGACCGCCTGGCGGTGCTCGAGGAGCAGATCATCGGCTCGAGCACGCAACACGTTGCCGGCAGCCGGGAAGTCACCATTCTCGCCGACCGTTCCATACCCTTTGACGTCATTCGGCGCGTCATGTCCACCTGCACGAGCCAGGGCTACGGTCGCATTTCGCTTGCTGTCATTCAGAAAGGGTTGCCAAGCGACGGTTCCCCCAACGGGATTGCTCAGATTTGAGGGGTGATCACGGTATGCAGATCGCTACGCAACATCGACTGAACGACGACGAGGAGGCGCTCTCCCAGCAGCTGCGCGCCGCTGAGTCGGCCCTCGTTGATCTTCAGGCCGGTCTGGAATCCATTGAGGTCGAGTGGGAAGCGCTGGCGCAAAAGCGAGTTCAGTACCAGCTTCTGGAGGACGCCTGCCAGAGCATCGAAAAGCTCGCTGAAGCGGATCTGTCCCGGATCTTCTGGCAGGACCGGGCGTCGGATGAGCAGGTGGATACCCATTTGTCGGATGTACGCAGGGCCATCGAAGCGCTTGCCGGCGATGTTGCGGAAATCGAAGCACGTCGTGCCGACGCCAGACGCAAGGTTAACGAGCAGCTCGATTCCATTGCTTGGATCGAGGGAGATCTCATTCAAGCGGTCGAGGCGGAAGAGCGGCGGCGCCAGGAATGGCTCGTCGAGCGTGCCGCCAGCGAGTTGCCGCCACGACTGCAGATCCTGCCCTGGGCGAGGCATCTGGAAGACGACAGGCGGTTTCGAAGGTCGCTGCTGGGAACCGCTGCGGCGTGCCTGCTGCTCGGTTTGATTGTCCCCTTCATCGACATTCCCATTCCCGAACGCGAGGAGGTTGCGGATGTTCCGGAACGCTTCGCAAGATTGATCCGCAAGGAGCCGGTGCGGGCTATGCCCGAGGCGCCACCGGTTCAGCAACGGAAGGTTGAGGAAAAATCCCCGGAGATCGAGCCCGACGTGAAGCCCGAGGCGACGGCGGAGCCGGTTCCGGAAACTCAGTTGGCGGAGACGCGGGCTCCCGATGTGGCTCCTGAAGCGCCGCGCGATCGGGTCGCGTCAACGGGATTGCTGGCCTTTCGGGAGACGTTCTCCAGCCTGGCCAGCGGGCGCCCGTCCGCCCGCCTGGGATCCGAAGCGCGGGTCAGCAACGACGGCCAGCAGGCCGTCGGGCTGCCCGAGCGGTCGATGGTTGGGACGTCGGCACCTGGTTCCAGCGGCGGGATCAATCTCGCTGAGCTGAGCCGCGATGTGGGTTCCGGGAGCGGCGCCGGTGAGCAGATCGATGGCGTTCAGCTGAGCCGTGTGGCCAGCTCCATTGGCAGTAGCGGCGGCAATGATCGGCCGCTGAGCGCTGGCGCGTTGGCCGGGCGCACGGATGAAGAGATTCAGATCGTGTTCGACCGGTACAAGGCTGCCCTGTACCGGTTGTACAACCGGGAGCTGCGCAAAGACCCCTCGCTTCGAGGCCAGATGGTGCTGCGGCTGACCATCGAACCGGACGGCAGGGTGTCGCTGTGTCAACTCCAGTCGTCCGATATGGAGGCCCCGATGCTGGCCGATCAGGTCGTCAATCGCGTTCTCGGTTTCGACTTTGGCGCGAAGGAGGTGCCTGCAATCACGATTCTCTACCCCATCGACTTTCTGCCCACGGCCTGACGGCTTCGGTAATTTAGCGTGCTTCGATATAAACAAAGAGCAACGAGATCGGAAAAGATCGGTTGTTCATCAAGTCGGCGCTGGATTTGGGGTTGCCTGTTCGTGCTGGCATCTTTGGCCGCGGCGCCGGCCAGCGCCATCGACTGCTCCGAGCTGCCGGGAGGTGTGCTGGACGGCTTTGCCGGTGACGTGGCGCCCAGCCAGATTCAGATCGATCGCAATTGCACGATCCGCAACTTCCCGGCATCGAACCCGCTTCCTACCAATTTCAGCTTTCTGACGCAGCCGGGTCAGAGCCAGGAGCGCTGGCTCATCGTCTTCGACAACGTGGTGCACACGGGTCAGATGGCCTGCAACTCGGTGGCGGGACACAAGATATGGTTCACCAACGGGTCCTCCACCGCCATTCAGGACGGTTGTCAGAACCTGCTGATTCCGGTCGAGAAGATCGACAAACAGAACCCGGCGGGTTCGAACGACACCGCCACCGTGGGCGTGGCATTCACGTATCGGCTGACGATGCCGGTGCTGTTCGATTCGGCAACCGGCACGGTCATCAATGTCGACGGCTCGCTCAATGACCTTCATGGCATCACCCTAATCGACGATCTGAACGCTACCGGCGCCGATCTGAGCTACGTGAGCCACGTTGCCTACTGGGAGAGCTCCGGTGCATCGGTTGCGCATACGTTCTCTAACGCTGGCGGTCTGCTGACCTTCGACAATTTTCCCATCGTGCCGGCGGGGGAGCAGATCATCGTTGAGCTCACGGTGGTGCTCAACGACTCGCCCGCCAACGTGATCGGCAATCAGTTCGTCAATACGGCCAAGTGGGACTTCGGAAGGCTGATCGACGGCGTGTTCTACGAACCTCTTCCCGGGGAGTGGGGGATATCGAACCCCATGACCATCGCGGCTCCCGACCTGGTGGCGGCCAAAACCGGGCCAGCGACGCTCAATCTTGGTCAGGCGGCGGACTTCACGCTCGATGTGCAGAACAATGGCCTGAGCGACGCCTGGGACATTACGCTGGTAGATCAGCTGCCCAACGGGGTGAGCGGCGGCATGTGCGAGTTGACGCCTGTCATCCTGAGCGCGCGGGTTTTCGCCGCCGATGGCACCACGCCGGTGGCGGGAAAGGGCCCGCTCAGCGAGGGCGTCGACTACACCTTCAGCTACAGCGGCGATCCGGCCTGTGAGCTTCGGCTGGTCGGCCGCTCTCCTAGCGCGGTCATCGGGCCCGGCGAGCGGCTGATCGTCCGCTATCGGACGAGTCTGGATCCGGATACCCGTCAGGATGCCACGCTGACCAACGTCGCAGGCGTCATCGAATGGTTCAACAGCGACGGTGCCAATCCGGATCGCCAGCCCTACGTACGGGTGCTCACCGATGGAACCGTCGGCACCCTTGATCATCAGGATGCGCATACGCTGCTTGCCGATCTCTCGGGCTACATCTTCGAGAAGCGCGTCGAGAACCTCACGACGGGTGAGAGTCCCGCGCTGCTCGGCAGCCCTGGAGACCGGCTACGTTACACCCTGTTCGTGCGAACGCTGGATGCGCCCCTGATCGACGCTCGGGTGGTGGATGATCTTGGCGCGCTGAATATCCAGGCAGTTTTCGAGCCCGGCAGCCTCACGCTGGTTGGCGGGCTGCCGGTGGGTGCGGACGCGTCAAACACCGACCCTGCTGGCGGCACCAACCAGGCAGGTTTGCTTGATATCAGCGGCCTCGATCTGCCCATAGATGCAGACCTGAGCCTGCAGTTCGACATTACCCTGGCGGCCGCCATTCCGAACGGCACGGTGGTCACCAATCAGGCGGAGCTGCTGGGGGTCGGCAAGATTGCCGACAGCGACGATCCCAACATCAACGGCCAGTCAGACCCGGAGGTCGCCGGGGACGAAGACCCGACACGGCTGGTGGTTGAATCGGCCCCGTATTTCGACGTAGACAAAACTTCCAGCTACCTGGAGGGCGATCCCAACGTGCTGCTCGCCGGCGAGCGGCTGCGTTATACCCTGACGGTGAAGAACGTGGGGACGGCGGACGCGGTCGATGCGCGCCTCCGCGACGATCTGCCGGCGAATACCCTTTACGTGGCGGGCAGCACCTCGCTGAACGGAACGACCGTGCCGGACGCCCCCGACGATGGGTTTCCGCTTGCGGCCGGCATAGATCTCTACGCCCCGGAAGATCCGACGCCGGGAACGCTCCGCGCCAGCTCTTCTCAGGCGGCGGGCAATGTGGCGACGATCGAGTTCGAGGTGGTTGTGGATCCGGACGTGGCTGATGCCACGATCATCTCGAATCAGGCGTTCGTCAGCGCCTTGAGCGCCAGCATCGTGGATCAACCTTCGGACGACCCACGCACCGCCATCGTGGACGATCCTACTCAGGACGTGGTGGGCAACTTTCCTCTGATATTCGCGGTGAAGACCGCCGCGCTGCAGATCGACGCGGACTCGCCGAACATTGTCGACCCGGGTGATGTCCTGCGTTACACGATCCAGGTGCAGAACAACGGTCCCGTCCCGGCGACCATGGTGCGGCTGACCGATGCGGTTCCAAGCGATACCAGCTACGTGGCTGACACCCTGACGCTGAACGGGTTGCCGGTCGGCCAGCCGGACGGTGGTGTGTTTCCGCTGGAGGCTGGCGTGTGGATCAGCTCGACCGACCTGACGCCACCGGTACCGGGCCCCGGAGAAGGCATGCTGTCCCCGCGCGAGGTCGCGACCATCCAGTTTGACGTGCGCGTCGACGACGACGTGCCCCGTGGCACGTTGATCACGAATCAGGCTACGGTGAGCACCGAGGAGCTCGGCGAGCAGCTCACCGATGGCGATGGCAACCCGGCGACGGGACCGGAACCCACCATCGTCGTGGTTGGTGACGCCCAGCAGCTCAGCATTACCAAGCAGGCCTTCGTCGTTGGCGGCGGGCCGGCACTCGCCGGATCCATTCTCGAGTACCTGGTGACAGTGCGGAACACCAGCGCGGTCCCTGCTCTGGATGTCTACATCACCGACGATCTGGACGACCCCGTTCCCGGGCAGCTGGCATACGTCGGCCAATCGGCATCTCTGAACGGGGGCGTTGCCGGGATCAGCGTCGCGGAGCCGGTCATCACCGCCGACTACTCGGCACAATATGGCGCGCTGCCGCCGGGTCAGGCGATCGTGTTGCGGTTCCAGGCGGAGATCTATCCGGACCTGCCCATAGGAACGACGGTCACCAACGTTGCCCATGTCAGGTGGAATACGGATCAGACGGCGGCGGCCAGCGTCTCCGTGGATGTGGGCGGAACGCCTGGCTCGGGGATCCTCAATGGCAGCGTCTGGCACGACGCTGACTTCGACAACTCGCCAGACAGCGGTGAGCTTGCCATTGCGGGTTGGGCCGTAGAGCTGCTTCGCAACGACGAGATCATCCGGACGGCGACCACCGACGCGGCAGGCGGATATCGGATAGCGGGGCTGGTGCCCAACTACGAGACGGAAGACCGCTACGAGCTGATGTTTCGCGCTCCCGGGGCGGGTTCCAGCACCGCGACGCTTGGCTACGCGGATTCCGAATTCACCAATGGCCCGCAGCGTATTTACGACATCGTCGTGCGCTCTGGAAGCAACCTGCAGAACCTGAACCTGCCCATCGATCCAAACGGGGTCGTCTACGATGCCCTGTCTCGAATCCCGCTGTCCGGGGCCGCGTTGACTCTGGTCAACGCCGCAACGGGACTGCCGGTTGCCGATGTCTGCTTCGATGATTCGAACCAGCAGGGCCAGGTGACGCTGAGCAGCGGTTATTACAAGTTTGATATGAACTTTTCCGATCCCAGCTGCGTGAGCGGCGGGGCCTTCGGTATCCAGGTGCAGGCGGGCCCGGCCTACGAGCCGGGAATCTCCGAGCTCATTCCGGCGGCTTCCGGTCCAGGCACTCAGCCTTTCAACGTGCCTTTCTGTTCGGGCGCCGCCGCTGACGCTGTGCCTCTGACCCCGGACCACTGCGAGGTGCAGGCCTCGGAGTTTGCGCCGCCGCTCGGCATCGCGGCGACGAATCCGGAGACCGCCTACCACCTCAACCTGCTGCTCGACGACTCCCAGGAGCCGGGTAGCAGCCAGCTGTTCAACAACCACATCCCTGTGGATCCTGTGCTCAGCGGTCTGGTGACCATCAGCAAAACCACCCCCATGGTCAACGTGACCCGTGGTCAGATGGTGCCCTACACCATCACCCTCAACAGCAGCTGGCCGATCGACATGCCAGGCGTGAACCTGGTGGATCGATACCCGGTCGGCTTCAAGTACATCGAGGGCTCGGCGCGCCTGGACGGGGTACCGGTCGAGCCGAGCTGGGTTGATGGTGAGCTGGTCTGGGAAGATCTGACGCTGACGGCCGAAGGTGAGCATAAGGTTCAGCTGCTGCTCGCGCCGGGCGCCGGCGTGGTGGAGGGTGAGTACACCAACCGGACCCACGCCGAGTTGGCGATGAACGGCCAGGCGCTGTCCGGCGAAGCAGGCGCTACGGTACGTCTCGTGCCCGACCCCACCTTTGATTGTACGGACGTCACCGGCAAGGTGTTCAATGACGGCAATCGCAACGGGCTGCAGGACGAAGACGAGGCCGGTATTGCCGGTGCGCGTCTGGTGACCGCTACCGGCCTTGCCGCTCAGACGGATCCCCATGGCCGTTTTCACATCACTTGCGCCATCACCCCTCGAGAGGGCCGCGGCAGCAACTTCATGTTGAAGCTCGACGACCGTACGCTGCCGTCCGGATTCCGACCGTCCACCGGTCTCTTCCAGGTTAAGCGCGCTACCCGTGGTAAGGCGCTGCACTTCAGCTTCGGCGCGTCCATTTACCGTGTTGTCGGTCTCGACATCGCTGACGCGGTATTTCAGCCGGACAGCGTCGAGATGCGCCCTCAGTGGCGACCGCGGATCGGGCTCTTGATCAACGAGTTGGACAAGGCCCCGGCGGTGCTCCGTCTTTCTTACCTGGCAGACGTGGAGGAACCTGAGCTTGTAGACCGCCGTGTCGAAGCGATGACGCGCCTGATCAACGAAGCCTGGCGTGATGTCGACGGCGGCTATCGCCTGACGGTTGAGCATGACGTGTTCTGGCGGACGGGCGGTCCGCCCTCGGCCGATGCCCGGCACAGCGTGGGACGGAGGGCGGCTCGATGACCCGGCTGCGCCGCCACGCGGGATTCTGCGCGCTGCTACCCATGATCGTGCTAGCGAACGTGGAGGAAGTCCCCATTGGCAAGGCGGTGGAGCGTCATCTGCCCGGTGACGAGCAGTTCAATCAATGGACTATGGATCCTGACAGGCTGGCCGTTGAGGCGGGCGACCGGCTGGAGACCCGGGAGGTGGATGTTCCGACTCCGCAGACCATCAAGCTCGATGATGTGGTGCCGTCGATCCGTTTCCAGTCCGGGGCTGCGCAGGTTCCTGATAGCACCATTGAGGAACTGCGCGAGGTGCTCGAAAGCATGCGCGATCGAGTCAACGTTCGTCTGCACCTGGTGGGTCACGCCGACGACCAGCGCCTGTCCCCCGCGCTGGCTGAGCGTTACGGGGACAACGAGGGCCTCTCCCGGGAGCGGGCCGGGGAAGTCGCCGAGCTCTTCCAGGCCGCTCTAGAGTTACCGCCGGAAGCGATCTCCTATGAATG
>CAMYJX010000001.1:11415-95023 GCA_947258825.1 uncultured Pseudomonadales bacterium | reverse complement strand
ACGTTCTCGATCCTACCCTCGACATTGGCAGGATCGGTTTGTCTGCGGAAATGCTCGGCAGCCTCCAGGAGTGCTTCGAGAGAACGGTTCAGTATCTGAAAGAGCGCGAGCAGTTCGGGGTTCCCATCGGATCTTTCCAGGCGCTGAAGCACCGGGCAGCGGACATGTTCTGCGAGGTCGAGCTGTCCAAGTCCTGCGTTCTCGAAGCGCTTACCGCGCTGGACGAGCAGCGTGACCCGTCGGATATCGCCAAGCTGGCCAGCCTGGCCAAGGCGAAAGTCGGAGAAACCTACAATCGCGTCTCCCGGGAGGGGATTCAGATGCATGGTGGCATCGGCATGACCGACGAGTTCGACATCGGGTTTTTCATCAAGCGCGCGGCGGTTGCGGAGCAGACCCTGGGCGACGTCAATTTTCATCGCAATCGTTACGGCGACCTCGAGGGCTATTAGCGCAGGCGCAGCTCGCCCGCTAGCCTGATGGCCCGGTCATTGTCGATGGGTCAACCAGCGCGTCGAACTCGGCCTCCGTTAGAAATCCCAGTGACAGCGTCGCTTCCCGCAGGCTGAGCCCCTCGGCGTGCGCCTTTTTGGCGATGCTCGCCGCCTTCTCGTAGCCAAGTGACGGGCTCAGCACGGTTACCAGCATCAGGCTGCGGTCCAACCCCTCGCGGATGCGCTCGACGTCGGGTTCGATGCCCCTCACGCAGCGTTCCTCGAAGCTGTCGCAGGCGTCGGCCAGCAGCGCGGCGGACTGGATGAGGTTGTAGGCGATGACCGGCTTGAACGTGTTCAGCTGCAGGTGACCGTGAGTACCCGCCAGGGAAACGGTGACGTCGTTGCCCATGATTTGCGCGCAAACCATGGTCAGCGCCTCGCACTGGGTAGGATTCACTTTGCCCGGCATGATCGAGCTGCCCGGCTCGTTGGCGGGTAGCCGAAGCTCTGCCAGTCCGGTTCTGGGGCCGCTGGCAAGCAGGCGTATCTGGTTCGCGATGTGCATCAGGCTGACGGCGACGCGTTTCAGGGCGCCGCTGGTCTCTACCATGGCGTCGTGGGCGCTCATGGCCTCGAAGCGGCTTGCCGCGGGCACTAGCGGCAGCCCGGTCAGCCTGGCCAGATGTGCCACCGCCTTCTCCGCAAAGCCTTGCGGGGCGTTGAGGCCGGTACCCACGGCGGTACCGCCAAGCGCCAGCTCCGCCAGGTGCGCGAGGCTGCCGGTCAACGCTTCGCTGCCCCGCTCAACCTGGGCCGCATAGCCGCCGAATTCCTGGCCCAGAGTCAACGGAACGGCGTCCATGAGGTGGGTTCGGCCGGACTTTACGATCGTCGAGAAATCCATGGCTTTGCCCGCTAGTCGTGCCTGCAGGCGGGACAGTGCCGGGAGGGTGCGCGTGGTGATCAGCCGATAGGTTGCCACGTGCATGGCGGTGGGAAAGGTATCATTGGAACTCTGGCTGGCATTGACGTCGTCGTTGGCACGCACCAGCTTGCGGACGCGAAAATCCTCGCCGAGCAGTTCGGTGGCCCGGTTTGCCAGAACCTCATTGACGTTCATGTTGGTCTGGGTGCCTGATCCTGTCTGCCAGACCACCAGCGGGAACTCTTCATCCATGTCGCCGGCAAGGATCTCGTCGCAGCTCTTGACGATGGCGTCCACTTTCTCCGGGGGCAGTACGTTCAGCTCGCCATTGGCCAGTGCGGCTGCCTTTTTTACCAGCGCGTAGGCATGCACGACTTCCAGGGGCATCCGTTCGCTGCCGATGGGAAAATTTTCCAGGCTGCGTTGGGTCTGGGCACCCCAATAGCGGTCGTCGGGCACCATGACTGGCCCCATGGTGTCAGTTTCTTCCCGCTGCTTACTCATGACGCGGGCGAATCATGTTTTCTTCGGGATGCCCATCGCGCGTCCAACCTGCTCAGGTCTGGGCAGGCCCGCGTGGGCGTCGAACAGAGCGGCAATCTCGGCCTGGGTCGCCGGCGAAAACGGCGCCGCTCGCCGGGTCTGCATATCGACGTGCAGCGCCAGCTGCTCGGACGTCGCCGCCAGATAGCCCTGCTCTGCGTGGTACATCTGTTCGAAGTAGTGGAGCCGTTTCGCGTCCCAATCCAGCAGCTGGAAGCGGATCTCTATGGGGTCGTCCAGCACCAGCTCTCGCAGGTAGTTGACGCGGGCTTCGAGAATAAAGCAGGAGCCTGCGCCTGATCTGGCGTAGGCAGCGCCGATGCCCAGAAGGTCGTAGACATGATCAACGCCCCGGTCGAACGCCAGGCTGTAGTAGGCCATGTTCATGTGGCCGTTGTAGTCTATCCAGGCTTTTTCTACCCGCTGGATTGGGCAGCTTATGGGTGCTTGGTACACCGGGGATGCCGCTCGCGATTTCAACTGATCTTACCTTGACCGGGACGCTCATTGTACGGATGATCGCCAGCCGTCGTCAGTCGAGGAGGGGTATGGTCGGGCGTTTGCGTGGTAGCGGGCCAGATGCGCAAGCCGTGCACCAGCAGGTGCTTCGCCAGCTGTGGCGTTTTCTGCTGGTGGGGGCCGCCGGATTCGCTCTGGATATGGCGGTGCTGGCGTTTCTGCTCTACGGCGCGGGATACAACAAGTCGGAGGTGCAGCTGCTGCTCTGCCGCCTGGCAGCATTTCTCGCTGCCATTGCGCTGACCTTTATTCTTAACGCCCGCTATACCTTTGGCGCTCGGGTCCGCCATGCCAACGTCACCGGCTATCTGATGATTCAGGTAGTGGGAGCCGGCATCAACCTGGGTGTCTACGCTCTGCTGGTGCTGGGTCCGCTTACCAGCCTGCCTCTGGTGTCCATGATCATCGGGTCCGCTGCGGCAACCGGAAGCAATTTTCTGCTTTCCCGGCGTTTCGTTTACCGGAGCGTCTGACAGCACATCTCGAAGGGATGTCCTGCTGCGGTTTCAGTTCATTTCGAAGCCGCCCGCGACGCTGAGGCTGATGCCCGTGACGTTGGCCGCAGAAGCCAGATAGACGGCCGCCTGACCCATGTCCTGTGCGGTCTGAGGCCTGCCAAGGGGGATGGTTGCGTGCATCGCCTGCTCGAACTCAGCCGTCTTCTCACGCGGGTCGGCGGTATTGCTCGGCAGCAGATGCTCCAGCCACATGGCGGTGCCCACCATGCCCGGACAGATGGCGTTTACGCGTATGTTTTCCGGCGCCAGCTCTGCCGCCAGCGCCTGGGTAATTCCGATGGCCGCAAACTTCGAGCCGCAGTAGGCGACCATGTTCGGGTAGCCTTTCTTGCCCGCGATGGATGCGGTGTTGATGACGCACGCGCTGTCGGACCTGCGTAGCGCCGGCAGCGCCGCCCGGGTCATCAGGTAGATGCCCTTGGTGTTCATC
This sequence comes from uncultured Pseudomonadales bacterium, assembly GCA_947258825.1. Taxonomy (GTDB): domain Bacteria; phylum Pseudomonadota; class Gammaproteobacteria; order Pseudomonadales; family Azotimanducaceae; genus UBA7803. The sequence goes on along the minus strand of CAMYJX010000001.1, from coordinate 91,651 downwards.
GCGAAGATCCGATCCCAGTCGCTTTCAGCGAAATCGCCCAGGGGTCCGGACTGCACCACGCCGGCATTGTTCACCAGGACATCCAGCTGGCCGAAAGCGTCCAGGGTCGCCTGGATGGCCGCCTGGCAGCTGGCGTCGTTTGTCACATCCAGCTCGGTGGCACGAATTTCACCGATGCCCGACTGCTCTGCAACGGTGCTGGCCAGAGCGTCCGCACCTGAGAGGTCGTAGGTCCAGTCACCGGCGCCGGCTTTGCCGCCGCCCGCCAGCGCGCCAAGATCGGCAACCATTACTCTGGCGCCGGCTGCGAGAAAGGCCTCGGCCATTCCTCTGCCGATACCGCGCGCGCCCCCCGTAACCAGTACCGCCTGTCCTTCCATGTTGTTTCCCCTGCAATGAGCCAGGGTCACATTCTAAGGGCTCGGGCCCTCTCTGTCCGGAACGGCCGGTTGCGGTGGGTCGTCAGGCGGCGAACTTCTGCAGGTGGTAGTCGGCGTTGCCGAACTGCGAATCGATGACCAGCATGCGCTTGAAGTAGTGGCCGACTCGAAGTTCTTCCGTCATGCCCATGCCGCCGTGAAGCTGCACGGCGTTTTCGCCGATGAAGATGCCGTACTTGCCCACGATGTGCTTCAGCGCATGGATCGTTCGCTGCCCCGATTCCGGATCGCCGGCTACGGCCTCCATGGTGGCGCGATAAAGCATCGACTTGCACTGCTCGTATTCCATGAACATGTCCACCATGCGGTGCTGCAGCACCTGGAAGTCTGACAGCGGGTGGCCAAACTGCTCGCGATCCTGGGTATAGGCAACGGTGTCCTTGTAGAGAACCTCCATTGCCCCCACGGCCTCAGCCGCCAGCGCGAGAATCGCGTCGTTGGCTGTGGCGTTGAGGATCTCGTAGCCCTTGTCTGCCTCACCGATCAGTCGATCGGCGCTGACCCTGACATCCTTGAGCGTCAGCTCGGATGCGCGCAGGCCGTCTACAGTGGGATAGTCTTCGCGGGACAGGCCGTCAGCGTCGGCTTTCACCAGAAACAGGGAGATTCCGTTATCGTCGATCTGCCCACGGCTGGTGCGTGCGGATACCAAGATGTGGCTGGCGGTGGCTGCATTCAGAACCACCGACTTCGCCCCGTTGATGACAAAATGGTCGCCGTCTGCGCGGGCCGTCGTGGTGACGTCGTGCAGGTCGAATCTCGACTGGCTTTCGGCATAGGCCAGCGTCAGCTGGTGACTGCCATCGATCACGCCTGGAAGGATCTCTTCTCTCATTGCGTCGCTGGCACCACGCTTCAACGCGCCGCCGCCCATGACCACGCTGGCGAAGTAAGGCTCCAGTACCAGGCCTTTTCCAAACTGCTCCATGATCACCATGACGTCGATCTGATTGCCGCCGAAACCGCCGTCAGCCTCCGCAAACGGCAGCGCCAGCCAGCCGAGCTCCGCCATTGTCTGCCAGTTGGCCTTGCTGAATCCGGGATCTTTGCCCGCAAGCTCGGTACGAGCCTCCAGTCCGTAGTTGTCCTGGACGAAACGTGCGACGCTGTCCTGGATCAACTGCTGTTCTTCGCTCAGTTCGAAATTCATCGTGATGACCTCTTGATGCCCAGAACGTTTTTCGCGATCACGTCTTTCTGTACCTCGCTAGCGCCGCCGTAGATGGTATAGGCGCGGCTTGCCAGGTACCCGGCCATACCCCCTTTGGCGAAGGTGTTGCCCACCGGCTTTGCTCCCCAGGAAGCCGAGTAGATGCCGCCGGCCTCGACGGTGAGCTTCTGAATGCGCTGCTGAATTTCCGTGCCTTTGAGCTTGAGAATGGAAGATTCGGGCCCTGGCGCCGATCCGGCCGAAGCGCTGGCAAGGCTGCGCAGCTCGGTGTACTCCGCGGCCATCAGGTCGATTTCCAGCTCGGCTACCTTTGCCCGGAAAGCGGGCTCGTCCAGCAGCGTGCTGTTGCCGCGCGGGACGCTGCGGGCGTTGTCTTTGAGCCCCTCCAGCGCCACCAGCGAGCGCGACAGGCCGGCAAGACCGGTGCGTTCGTGCTGCAGCAGGCCTTTGGCGTAGGTCCAGCCCTTGCCCTCTTCTCCGATCCGGTTCTCCACCGGAACCTTGACGTCGCTGAGGTAGACGGTATTGACGCTGTGCGCGCCGCCCAGGGTGATGATGGGCTTCACTTCGATGCCTTCCTGATTCATCGGGAAGAGCAGAAAGGTGATGCCCTCCTGCTTCTTGCCCGAGTCGTCGGTGCGGGTGAGGCAGAAGATCCAGTCTGCAATGTGCGCTGCCGTGGTCCAGATCTTGGTGCCGTTGACCACGTAGTGGCTGCCGTCCTCAGAGCGTTCTGCTTTGGTTTTCAGTGACGCCAGGTCGGATCCGGCACCCGGCTCCGAGTAGCCCTGACACCAGTTGACCCGTCGGGCCCGAATGTCCGGCAGAAAGCGTTGCTGCTGCTCTTCGTTGCCGTAGGCCATGATGATCGGCGCCACCATGCCCACGCCGAAAGGCATATCCCAGGGCAGGGTGGCGCGGGCCGTTTCCTGCTCCCAGATGTAGTGCTGAGTGGGCGTCCAGCCCGGGCCGCCGAATTCCGGTGACCATTTGGGCACGTCCCAGCCGCCTTTCTCGGCAGCTTTCTGAAACCAGTCCAGGCGCCACTGGGCGTAGTCTTCACCCGCCTTGTAGGCGTTATCGGCGAAAAACTGCCTGACCTCCTGACTGAATTCCTGATCCTGGGCGCTGAGTTCGATGTCCATACTGCGTTTCACTTTGCTCGACGGTGGCCGGATATTACTGAAGATTAGAACGATTTACTAGAATAAGATTCTAATTAGGGTAGACTGGCTTAAACCGGAACGTTAGGGAGGGAGCGCCGTGACCAGAAGGTCCGACAGGTCGTTGCCCAGGGCGGGCACGGCAGCGCGCAGAGCCAGCGTGCTGCAGGCGGCTCTGGTCTGCTTTACCGAAGTTGGATTCGACAACACGACCATTCAGGATATTCAGCGGGAAGCACATTGCAGCGTAGGCAGCCTTTATCATCATTTCGGCAGCAAGGATGGCATTGCCGAAGAGCTCTTCATAGACGGGATCGAACACTTCAACCAGGGCATGCTGCGAAAGCTGAAGGCCAGCTCGAACGCTGAGGAGAGCGTCAAAGCGGTGGTTCGCTTCTACTGTGACTGGACGGTTCGCAACCGCCCCCTGGCCAGCTATCTGCACTCTCGTGACATCGACTTTTCGGATCAGGCCAGAGCTCGACTGAAGGAGATTTATCGCGAATACATCACAGCGGTATTCGGGTGGTTTACCCCCTTCGTGGCGCGGGGCGAGATGCGCGTGCTGCCCCGGGAAGCCTATGTGCCTCTGATCAGTGGGCCCATTCAGGAGTACGTGCGGCGCTGGCTGTCAGGACACTACGAGCGTTCTCCGGTATCTCTCAAAGCGCTGTTTGCCGACGCCGCGTGGAATGCGGTAAAAGGTGAATCCCGCGGTGATACTGCAGAAAGATAGCCGCGCAGCCCACAGGAAGGCCGCATGAATTTCGAGACGCTGCTCTATGACGTCGCCGATGGTGTTGCCACCATTACCATCAACCGGCCCGACGCGGCCAATGCCCTGAGCCCGCAATGCGCCCTGGAGTTCTCTCAGGTGGCGCTGCTCTGTGACGACGATCCCGCGGTGCGAGCCGTGGTCATCACCGGCGCGGGTAAGATGTTCTGTGCCGGGGGCGATCTGAGCGCATTCGCCGACGCTGGCAGTGGGTCGAGGTCTCTGCTCAAGAAGATGGCGGGTGATCTGCACATGGGCCTGTCCCGGCTGGCGCGAACGCCGGCACCGGTGATCGCCGCCGTCAACGGCACCGCTGCCGGAGCAGGCTTCAGCCTGGTAATGGCCTGTGATCTGGCCGTTGCTGCGCAGCCTGCGGTCTTCACCATGGCTTATACCAACGCCGGACTGTCGCCGGACGGAAGCTCCACGTTCTACATGCCCAGAAAGATCGGTGATCGCAGAACCCGCGAGCTGATGCTGACCAACAGGGTGCTGAAAGCGGACGAAGCGTTGGCCTGGGGTATCGTCAACGAGGTGGTTCCGGAAGGGCAAGCGCTCGAGCGCGCCAGCGCCATTGCCAGCCGGCTTGCTGTGGGCCCGACCCTCGCCTACGGGGCAGTAAAAACCCTGCTCAACGGCAGTTTCGATCAGACGCTGGAATCTCAGATGGAGCTGGAAGCGCGCGCCATTGGCGACATGTCGGTCACCGGTGACGGCCAGGAAGGCATCACGGCCTTTCTGGAGAAGCGTAAACCTGCTTTTAAGGGAAGCTGAAGGCTCCTAAAGGACGCTGAGGTCGTGCCTGAACCCGAAGCGGGCCGATTGCCCTCTCAGGGCAATTCCCTGGTCCGCACGCGGCCCTCAGGATCAAAGGTATAGAGGCCGTAGCGGACGTAAGGCCGGTTCGAAGGCTCCCCTTCGGCGGTGCTCTTTGGAATCTGGCGCGATACAGGCGGCAGGCGCTTCACGTAGCGGGCGATCGCCCGCAGGTCGTCCTGGGTCAGCGCCGTATAGTTCGCCCAGGGCATGACAGGCAGGCGTCGATGGCCCTGCTTGCCTACACCGCTGGTCATGGCGCGGATGATTTCATCCTCTGTCCAGCTGCCCAGTCCCGTCTTCGAGTCGGAGGTGAGGTTGGACGCAAAGGCCAGTCCCGGCGCTATGCCCGCGCGGTCCGGCGTGTAGGCAATGCCCACTGTGGAGCCCGCAAGGGCTGGTCCTCGAGCCGTGTTCCCCGTCAGATAGCCCTCCGTATGGCAGCGGCCGCAGGCCAGCAGGCGCACCATGTACTCCCCGCGATCGATTTCCGCCGCTGGTGTCCCCTGACCGGTGGCGCTGCCGGCGCAGCCGGACAGCATGAAGAGGCTCGCCAGAAGGGTCGAGGGAATGGCCGCCAGGAGTTTCCCCAGCGGGTTTTTCGGCGCGCGCGCCCGGAAGTAATTGCAGGTCATTGGGTTTCGCCAGATTGCTCCATAGCCGAGCTATGGTGCACCAAATTACCGGTCGTGGGTACGGGTCGTTGGTGTGTTCTTCGGCGGTAGCCGGGCTGGCGCGGACCGACGGGTGAGCAGCAGGCCGGCAACGATCACCGCCAGACCGGCAATCGAGGTCAGATGAATGGTTTCCCCCACCAGGCTGCTGATCAAAAGCAGCGATAGAAAGGGTGACAGAAAGATCAGCTGCCCGATGCGGGCCGCGTGATCGGTAAGCCTCAGGGCTCTCTGCCACAGCAGAAAGGTAATGCCCATTTCCAGCAGCCCCACCCAGAGGCCAAATCCCAAGGCGGGCCAGGACGGTGCCGGCCAGCCTGGCCCCAGGTGGCACGCCAGGCCCACCAGGGGCAGCGCCAGACAGAAGCTCCAGGCCATGAGAGAGAGCGCACCTTCCGACGATCGGGCATTCATCAGCCAGTACCCGGCCCACAGCAGCGTGCTGCCGAGGGCCAGGGCCACGCCCAGCCAGTCGATGCGCTCCAGGCCTTGGAGGCTGCCCTGGGTCAGCAGGATGAGAACGCCACAATAGCTGACGCCGATGCCGACGAGCATGCGACCGGACAGCGGCTGCCTCAGCAGGGGAACTGCCAGCAATGCCAGGGTAATGGCCCAGGTGTAGTTCAGGGGTTGCGCAATCTGTGCCGGCAGGCGGTCATAGGCTTCGAACAGGACCAGGTAATACAGCAGTGGATTGATCAGGCCGAACAGCAGGCCTGTGCGCGCAGCCTGGAGGTCGAAGCGCCAGGCCCCACGGGCAGTGGCCGCAGCAGCGAAGAAGACGGCCGATACGGCGTTGCCCAGCAGCAGCAGTTGCAGAGGTTCCAGCTGTCTGAGCCCCAGTTTGAACCCCGTAGCTACCGTGGACCACAGCAGCACGGCGCCCAGCCCGGCGATGAGCGCGTCCCGCTCGTTGTGACCGCGATTCTCTGTCATCATGTTCGGCTCGCGTAGCGAGATGGAGCGGATGAGCCTTCTCGCCGGCCCCATGAGTCCGCCCTCTCAGCGCATCCATCAGTCAGAAGACGGCCACATCATGATCTGCAATGACGATTTGCGCACCCGGATCAGTGAAAATCTGCGAGCCTTTGAGCCCGTGGTTGCCGAAGTGGACGACGCTCATCATGCCGCCGTCGCCATTACCGTAACGGATGTTGGCTTTGGTGCCGAGCTGGCTGGATTGCCCGCTTACGATGACTGGCAGAACCTGGCCGGACTGATCCTCACCCGGCGGTCGGCGCAGCTGCGTAAGCACGCGGGGCAATGGGCATTTCCCGGCGGCCGTCTTGATGCCGGTGAAACGCCGGTCGTCACTGCTCTGCGGGAGATGCACGAGGAGGTCGCCATCGACCTTGCGGCCGACGCAGTTCTCGGCAGGTTGGACGATTTCGTCACCCGCTCGGGGTTTGTGATGACGCCCATCGTCGTGTGGGGTGGTCCCGGGTTGCAGGCGCAAGCCAATCCGGACGAGGTTGCCTCCATTCATCGCGTACCGCTGACGGAATTTCTGCGTGAGGACGCCCCGCGTCTGGAGCCGATGGCCGAGAGTGATCACCCCATTCTTAGAATGCCGGTAGGTCGCGACCACATAGCGGCGCCAACGGCGGCTTTGATCTATCAGTTTCGGGAAGTCTGCCTGCTCGGTCTTTCAACCCGGGTGGCCCACTTCGAACAGCCCAGATTCGCCTGGCGTTGAACGCCCCTCAAGATGGCGGGATCAGTCTGTGGATTCCCTGTCTTCGGGATACTCCGCGGCGACGTGGTCCAGATCCATGGACTGTGAGTCTTCGGTCACCTCCTCGACCTCGGATTCGATGCCGATGTGGAAGGTTGCGTATCCAGGCATGACGAATTGATCCAGCGCCATACCGATCACTCGGCCGCGGAACGGCGAGATGATGTCCGCCTGCTCGTTGCTGATGGGGTCGATGACGGTGCCCAGCAGCTCGCCAGGCGCGACGCGTCTGCCTAGCTTTACCTTGCCGGACAGAATGCCGCCGTGGTCGGCGCGGACCCAGCGGGACTGATAGTAGGCGGGTTCCGGATTACCCCAGAAGCTTCGGCGGTTGTACATGTCCATGGTGTCCAGCAGCGTTTGAATGCTCTTCACGCTGTGGGCCACCGAATCTGAATTCACCTGTTGAGGCGCGCCGGCTTCCAGGGTGACCGCGGGGATGCCCGCCTCTACGGCCGAGCGACGCAGCGTTCCCACCCCGCCGTCGCTGTGCAGAATCACCGTAGCCCCGAAACCTTCCGTCAATTCAACGACGCCGGGGTTGCTGAGATCTGCTCTCAGCTGAGGCAGATTGGTGCGGTGGAACGAGCCCGTATGCAGGTCCACCAGGGCATCGCAGTGCAGGATAACGCCATTGAACAGCGAGTAGGCGATCCGCGATGCGGAGCTGCCGTCCGGATTCCCCGGGAAGAAGCGGTTCAGATCCCGCCGGTCGGGCAGATAGCGCGAGTTTCTGTGAAAGCCCTGCAGGTTTACGATGGGCACGCCGATCACCGTGCCCTTGAGCCGTTCGGGGTCCAGATCGTGGATCACCTGGCGGACCGTCTCGATGCCGTTCAGCTCGTCCCCGTGGACGGCGGCTGTCATGCACAGAACCGGTCCTGGCTTTTTGCCGTGCACGACCAGGACTGCGGTGGGTATGGAGGTGCCGGCAAAGGTTTCCGTTGCCGACCAGGTCAGCCGGCGGGCCGTGCCGGCGGGTACGGTCTCGCCGAGTATGCTGTAATCGGCGTTGGCCTCCCTTTCTTCGTCGGTCAGGGTGTCGGACTTCAGGGCTCTGGCCAGCAGGGCGTCCACGGCAGGATCGATGGGCTCGTCGCTGATGCTCATCGGGCTTGCTTCGCCGGCTTCTGAAGCAGCGTCGTCGAAAGCCATGCCCGCGGTCAGCAGAGCGACTGCCGGGCGGATTTCAGGCACCGGCAGAGACGGCGTTGGCGCGAGCCGAATTCTGGGTTGGATCGCGGGCGCCGGGCGGCTGACAGGGGGCAGCATGGCCTGCAGATTGGCGACTGCGGTCGGACCCTCCATAGCGGATCCGCTGTCACGGCCGGACACCCACAGGATCAGGGCGGCCAAGGCAAACACCGCCATCGACCCTCGAAGAGCGTCCATGCTTGTCGAAGAAGTGGGCATAAGCGGCTGATTATAAGCTAGTTTGGCAAATGGTTAGAGCCCGTTTCGCTACATCTGTGACGCGCGTCCTATCGTTGACCCCGAAAGGCTCTTTGCCCACACTTTCAGGCCGGTTCTTTAACCCGCCACAAAACCTTGGAGACGACCCCATTATGACAATCAAAGAAGGCGATAAGTTGCCCGCAGCCACCATGCACCTGATGAAAGACGGACGGCCAACGGCTGTGACGACGGATGAACTTTTTGCAGGCAAGAAAGTGGTTCTTTTCGCGGTGCCGGGTGCCTACACGCCCACCTGTTCCCAGGCCCATCTGCCGGGTTTCGTGGTGCATGCCGATGCCATCAAGGCCAAGGGGGTTGACAGCATCGTCTGCCTTGCGGTGAACGACGCGTTCGTCATGGACAGTTGGGGCAAGGACCACAACGCCGACGCGTTGCTGATGGTGGGTGACGGCAACGGGGAATTTACCCGTGCCCTGGGCCTGGAGATGGATGGCAGCGGGTTCGGCCTCGGCACCCGCGCGCAGCGATTCGCCATGATCGTGGACGACGGCACCGTCACCACTCTGGCGGTGGAGGATCCGGGACAGTTTGAGGTCAGCAAGGCGGAATCTGTTCTAGAAGCGCTCTAGCCCGGCACATGCCGCAACCCTGGCCGGTGTGGCTGGCGACGCGGACCCACGCGCTGCTGGCCCCGCTGGTCTGGCTGACAGCCTACCTGGGGCTGTTCTCGTTCATCGTCCCCTCCCTGGATTTTCGAAACCTGAGTTGGGAATCGGCGACGCAACTCTGGGGCACCGTACTGGTCTACGCCCTGGTTCCCGGCTACTTCCTCTATGTCTTCGTCCTGCAATGGCGGCGGGCGGAGGAAGCCGTTGAATCCCTCAGCCACCTGGCGGGGTCGGACGAGCAGATTTCCCAGATACTGACGGCGCATTGGTCATGGCTGGTGCCCGGGGTGCTGCTCGGCGTGATCTACGGCCTGTTGCAGTACGGGGAGTTGCTGGCCAACTTCCAGAACAGCCCGGACCCGCTCTTCGATCTGTCGCTGATGCTTGGAAACGTCGTCACATGGGCCCTCATCGGCTGGGTTCTGGGTTGGCGCTTGCCGATCAGCCTGGCCTTTTACCGGTTGGGCCGCGTCGTCGAGGTTGACCTCTACGACCCTCAGGTCCTGCGGCCGTTCGCCCGGGTGGCGGTGCTGGATGTTCTGGTGGTCATGGGCGCCGTTGCGTTCATGCCGCTGCAGTCCCTTGACGCCGAGTTTCGTCTGGACAACTACTGGCCGGGTCTCCTCGTCGGCGTCCCTTCCGCGCTGCTCCTTTTCACCGTTCCGCTCTGGGGCGTGCATCGGCGCATGCTTGGCGTCAAGGCCGCGAGAATTGCCGAACTGCAGCAGCAGATTCGTGGCTGCCAGCGCGACGATATTGCCCGACTGGAAACCCTGGTCAGCCACAGGGACCGGTTGCAGGCGGTTCACACCTGGCCGCTCGACCTGAGGCTGCTGTTCCGGGTGCTGTTTTATCTGGTTCTGCCGCCCCTTGCCTGGGTAGCTGCCGCCCTGGTGGAAAATCTCGTGGATCGAATGGTCGGCTGACCCTGTTGCGCCCGGAGGCGCCAGGGAATTTTTGCACCTGTCCGGCGGACACCAGCCCTAGGGCGGTTAAATCGCCCCGGCCAATCGGGCGATCAGCGCTGGCGGCGGCGTCGCATGAACCCCAGCGCTGCCAGTCCGACGCCGAGCATGGCGAGCGTCTGCGGCTCCGGCACCGTCTGCAGCTGGCCTCGAATTTCACCACCCGGGTATGCCAAAGTGTGCAGGTTCAGGTACAGCTCGCCTGAGTCGAGCGCGCTGATAATGCCGGGGTCGTAGGGGACCCCAACCGCCAGAACGCTGACCCCGAAATCCTCGACGTTGTAGAAGGACTCGTTGCTGAACGGGACCACGATTGGACCGCTGACGCCAGCGGCGCCCTGGTGAATGTGCAGCGGTCCGGCTGCCCCGAACGACAATGGCCCTTCGGAAAACGTGATATCTGCCAGCGTAATGCCGCCGCCGACATTTGCGCTCAGGCTCAGCAGGTTGGAGGAGGTGTCGAACAGGACCTCGGCCAGGCCGACGCTGGTGCTTTCGTTAGCCGGCACCTGCTGGGTGCCAGTGAGAACGGCTCGAGCGGTAAGCAGGCCCGCATTGGCCAGCGGAACGGCAGAAACGCAAATGGTCACAATCAGGCCGGTAATGAGGTTTTTCATTGGATGGTCTCGCTGTCTGATTCAACTCGATCTGTTGAGATCACACCGGTACAGCGCTACGCAGTCCCCATTCGTGCTCCGGCGATAGTCTATGCCCATCTTGGGCAGGCGGAACGGTAACGCCGCTGTCGATTAATTGTCAAGTTAGCTTGACCGAAATGGCCGGGCAGCTGAAGGCTGATCTGGATCCTGCCTGCCGTTCTTTCCGGCCCGATGTTCAGCCCTGTGGCGCGGTTTCGGTGACGGCCTGGGGGCCTACTGGACGGATCAGGCACTCCTGGGCGGCAGTCGCAACCAGTTGCCCGTCGCGGGTGAAGAACTGCCCACGCACGAAGCCGCGCGCGCCGCCCGCATTGGGCGATTCTTTGGCGAACAGCAGCCACTCGTCGGCGCGAAAAGGTCGATGGAACCACAGTGAATGGTCCAGGCTCGCGCCGTAGACGGCATCCCGCATGGTGTTGCGTCCGTGGGGCAGCATCGACGTGCTCATGAAATCCAGATCCGACATGTAGGCGAGCATTGCCAGATGAACTTCCGGACTGTCGCCCAGGGGTTCGCGAGCGCGCAGCCAGGTGTGCTTGGTTGGCGGATGGACGCCCTCGTCGGTAAGCAGAATGCGTTCTACCTGTCGGCTGTCGATGGCTTCGAAGCGGAAGGCGAATCGTTTTACCTCGGGCCGCTCCCGGGCTGCTTCCAGGTAGGCTTCCCGGTCGCCACGCAGCGCCTCGGGTGGCGGTACGTCGGGCATCGGCAGCGCGTGCTGCAGCCCGGTTTCCTGCTTGTGCCATGAAGAGTCCAGATGGAAGATTGCCCGGCCGTGCTGGATGGCAACCACCCGGCGGGTGCTGAAGCTGCTTCCGTCGCGAATTCTCTCGACCTCGTACAGGATGGGTACGTTCCAGTCCCCGGCGCGCAGAAAACAGCCGTGGATGGAATGCAGGTAGTGCTCTTGCTTGACAGTGCGGAACGCGGCCGCGATGGCCTGCGCCAGCACCTGACCACCGAACACGTGTTCGGTCTTGTGATTCTGCCCGCGATAAAGATTTTCCTCGATGCGCTCGATGCTGAGAATGTCGATGATTTCCTGAAGTACCCGGTTCATGGTTGCTGGAGACCCGCAGACGAAGCTGGCATTCTACTCGAAGCCTGAACCGGGGAAGAGGGGGAACGATGTGGTATTTGCGCGTCTACACAGGCGACGATGGCAAATCGCACTTCGAGGACGTCGAGATTCCTCTGCAAGATCGTGGTGCCATGGGTCGGATCTCGGAACGCTGGAAAGGTAAGGGGGTGATGTTCCGGGAGGTCGACGGCGACTATGACCTCGATTTCCATAACGCGCCGCGCCGACAGTTTGTGGTCAATCTCAGCGGATCCGTGGAGATCGAGGTAGGAGACGGCACCGCGCGTCGTCTTGGTCCCGGCACCATTCTGCTCGCGGAGGACACGACGGGTCAGGGACACATCAGCCGCAACGTCGGTGGAGAGCCGCGCAGCTGTTTGTTTATTCCTCTGGATTAGGTAAGGTCTGCCACCCACGCGTCTACGGAGAGCCCGATGAGCCTCGAAGTGCACATGTTTCCCTGCCTTTCTGATAACTATGGCTTTCTGATACACGAACCGGAATCAGGCTTTACCGCCACCATCGATACCCCGGAGGTAGAGCCGATCAACGCCGCGCTTGCAGAAAAAGGTTGGAAGCTCACCCACATCCTGAACACCCACCACCACTTCGATCACGCCGGTGGCAACGAGGCGCTGAAAGCGCGGTGGAGCTGTATCGTTGTCGGTGCGGACAACGACGCTGCCCGCATTCCCGGCATAGATGTCCGGGTCGTCGACGGTGAGAGCTTTGAGTTCGGGGCCGCCACCGCGAAGGTTCTCGAGGTGCCCGGGCACACCACGGGTCATATCGCCTACTACTTCCAAGCGGACGGGGTGGCTTTCGTAGGCGATACGCTCTTCGCCCTGGGCTGCGGGCGTCTGTTTGAAGGCTCGCCGGAGCAGATGTGGAACAGCCTGCAGAAGCTCATGGCCCTGCCGGACGATACCGTCGTTTACTGTGCGCACGAATACACTCAGGCCAACGCCGCCTTTGCGATGACGGTAGAGCCCGACAACCCGGCGCTGGTTGCCCGGGTGGAAGAGATCGATCGGCTGCGATCGGCCGGGCAGCCCACGGTTCCCACCACCATCGGCGTCGAGAAAGCCACCAATCCCTTCCTGCGCGCGGAAAGCGGGTCGTTGCAGCGGGTAGTGGGTTTGACCGGCGGTTCAGCCGTTGACGTGTTTGCGGAGACTCGGCGTCGTAAAGACAACTTCTGATTCCGGAAATCGGTTTCCGTGTCAGCGCCGAATCGGGATCTCGATCTGCCTGCCCGGCATCAGGCGATCGACCGAACCGGCATACTCTTTGCGCTCGCCGCCTATCTCTTCTGGGGCTTCGCGCCCATCTATTTCAAGCTCCTGGATTTCTCGGCAGCAACGGAGATCGTTGCCCACCGGGTCGTCTGGTCCGTGCTGGTGCTCGCCGTTCTCATCGTGGTGCGTCGCCAGCTGGCCACGCTGCGCGAGCTGAATCGTAAGCAGATTGGATGGCTGGCGGTCAGTGGGGCCCTGGTCTCTGTGAACTGGCTGGTTTTCATCTGGGCGCTGCTCAACGATCGGATGCTTGAAACCAGCCTCGGCTACTACATCAACCCGCTGGTCACCGTTCTGCTGGGCGGTCTTTTTCTCGGCGAGTGGTTGCGCCCGGTACAGCAGCTTGCCGTGGTGCTTGCGGCATTGGGGGTCGTCAACGAGATTGTCGCGGTAGGGATACTACCCTGGGCGGGCCTTACGCTGGCCTTCAGCTTCGGTCTGTACGGCCTGGTGCGCAAGCGACTGGCGGTAGATTCTGCGGTAGGCCTGGGCGTGGAAACGCTGCTGATGCTGCCCATTGCGGCGGCGTATCTGATCTGGGGCTGGTGGGTGGGTGAGGGCGCCCTGGTCCAGGGTGACGCCGGTCAGCTGCTGCTGCTTGCCGCCGGCGGGTTGGTCACGGTCTTTCCCCTGGTGTGCTTTGCAGCGGCCGCCTTGCGGCTGTCGTTGTCCATGCTGGGCTTCATCCAGTATCTGGCCCCTTCCATCACTTTCCTGCTGGCCATCTTCGTCTACGATGAGCCGATTCGGGCGAGTCAGTTTCTTACCTTCGGCTGCATCTGGTTGGCGCTGCTGCTGTTCTCCACCGAGAGCATGGTTTATCAGCGACGGCTGGCGGCCTCCTTACGGTAGGCCTGGCAGCTGGGCCGTCAACCCGTCAACGTCGATGGCCTACACGGCAGCGCGCTCATTCACAATTTCTCCACACATTTCCCCCATCATAGGCGCGTTGAATCGTTCCAGCGGTTTGGTCATTATATGGGCGCACCATTGTGCGGCGAGGCTCGGTGGTGCACGGAAACTCCCGAATTGGGCGTCTGTTCAGCTGGCGATTGGGCTATCTGATGCGAAGGCTGAAGCTGTACGAGGACTACTGTGGTTGCAACGCTGACCGAGTACGATCGAGTCCCGCGCATACTGCGTCTGGATATCGCTGGCCAGCCGGTAGAGTGGGTAAGCTGGCAGGAGGCTGTCTGCCTCTACGCGAGAGAGATCGTTGTGTGGACCCTGGGCGACGCGGTATTGCGCATCCGGGGCGGATACTCTCGCGTTACCAGCGCTCCTAGCAGCCTGGAAATTCACAGCATCATCGCCTGCGACGGCAAGGTGGTTCCGCCCGCCAAGGGAGTGCCGCCGCTCACCAACGAAGCCCTCTTCAGGCGGGACCTCAGCGTCTGCCTTTACTGCGGCAAGCGATTTCCCGACGGCGAGCTGACCCGCGATCACGTGGTTCCCATATCCCGTCGTGGCCGGGACGTCTGGGACAACGTGGTCGCAGCCTGCAAGCGATGCAATCACTTCAAAGGCAACCGGCTGCTGGAAGATTGCGGCCTGGAGCTGCTGGCGCTGCCCTACGTTCCTAATTTTGCCGAGTACCTGGCGCTGACCAACAGCGGCCGCATACTCGGCGACCAGATGGATTTTCTCAGGAAAAGCTTCGGCCGCCAGAGTCGGCTGCTGCAGTAGCGGCGGCCAGGTTCCGCGGGCGGGCTCTGACGCCGAGGCGTCGCCCAGCATCGCGCCACGACGTTGGCTATGTTTCGGTGATTCATCGGAATGGCTTCTGCGTCCCGTCTGCTTAGAGATCGATGCCCAGGCTCAGGTAGACGGCGCGCCCCGGCGCCTCGTAGCCCAGCTGTTCTTCATAGCTCTCATCCAGCAGGTTGGCTCCGCGCAGGCCCAGCTGCATACCTTTTGGCAGCGGCACGCGCACCTGAGCGTTAAGCAGCGTGTAGCGGTCCAGCGTAACCCGACGTGCAGGGAAGGTGGCAAAAGCGAGATCGTCCTGGTCGTTGCTGCTGAAAAGCTCCAGCGTCAACATTGCGGGTCCCCACTGCTGGTTGAAGCGTGCGAACGCCAGCCACTCCGGGCGGCGTATCTCGCGGCCGCCATCGGGATCTTCGGCGTGCAGATAGCTGCCACCCACACGCAGATCACCCGACGTCCAGGCCCGGGATGCTGACAGCTCCATGCCGTAGCGACGGCTCGTGCCGCGCTGGTTGACGGCGGTAAAACCTGCCGCCGCGGGGTCGAAGTAGAACCCGTCAATCTCGTCGGTGAGCCGGTCTCGAAACGCGGTGAAGTCGACCTGCCAGGCACCCAGAGCCTGCTCGACGCCCAGGGAAAAGTGCGTGCTTTGTTCCGAGTCCAGATCCGGGTTGCCAATGAAGCTGTCCGGGGTAAATCCGTAGCGTTCGATGAAGCTGGGCTGCTTGATCCCCGTGCCCCAGGCTGCCCAGACCGAGGTGGCTTCAAGAAGCTGGTAGCGGGTGGAAACCCGGACGCTGTCGCTGTTCTCGAACTCGCTGTTGACATCGTGTCGAGCGGACACGGCCAGCTGCCAGCCTGCTGCGACCTCGGCCAGCCACTCGATACCGGCACTGGTGGTGGCGAAATCCTGGCGCTGATTCGGGTCGCCGAAGAAGCTCGCTTCCCCGCGCTGTTTGAATTTCTCCTTTTCGTGTTCCAACAGCAGGTCGAAATGATAACGGGAACCAGGTCGCCACCGGGTTACTGACTGCAGCTTCCAGCGCTTTCCGTCGCTGCTGGCATTACGCACGCCGTCGGCCTCTGTGCTGTTGTGAGATTTGAAATATGAAAGGGTCAGGTGTTCTTTCACGGTTCCGTTGGCGCTGGCGACATCCAGGCCCAGCAGCGCCAGACGTTCATCGTGGCGGTTCTGACGATCGCCGTCTGCGGGAAGGA
This sequence comes from uncultured Pseudomonadales bacterium, assembly GCA_947258825.1. Lineage (GTDB taxonomy): Bacteria > Pseudomonadota > Gammaproteobacteria > Pseudomonadales > Azotimanducaceae > UBA7803. The sequence continues at coordinate 75,865 of CAMYJX010000001.1, read as the reverse complement.
ACGCGGGAAAAGGCGTGGGATCGAAGTCCGATTCCGTTCGGGCCCGGCGCACCAGAGCGCGAAGCCCCCAGCGCTCCCGGTCCAGGCCGGCGGAGGCGAACCAGCTGTGGTTGTCGTAGCCGTCGTCTTCCGAGCCGGAGCGAGCGATGTTTGTGCCGTCTGTGGAGAAATCGGAGGCACTGAGATTGTAGTAGTAGCCTTCTTCCACGGCAGCCAGCTGTGCTTTGACGTAGCGCGAGTCGAAAGAGCCGCCTTCCAGCTCCAGGCGTCGCACGTCCGATGCCGGTCGCGTGCGGAACTGCAGGACACCGGCAACTGCATCGCTGCCCCAGATGGCGCTGTGAGCGCCCGGGAGGTATTCCAGGTTGCTGATACCTGCCATGTTCAGGTTGGCGAAGTTGAAACCGGAGTCGGTGGTTGGGTCCATGATCTCCACGCCGTCCAGCAGCACCAGCAGGTGGTTTGCCTCGGCGCCTCTGACCCGCGCCTGGGCCAGAGATCCCAGGCTGCCGGCCTGGCTGACAGCGAAGCTGGGCAGATCGCGCAGGGCAGACGTGCCCACGTCCGGGCGGTCATCCAGGTCGCGCACGATCACCGGCAGGGTCGGGTTTTTGGTTGGCAGCCGATGCGCGGTTACCAGCAGGTACTCGACGTCATCCTGGGGCGCTTCGTCTCCTGCAGAGCCTGTCGACGCTTCGGCACTCTGTGGGTCGGCAGCGTAAAGCAGGCTGCAAAGGGCCAGCGCGAGGAATCGCGCGCTCGATTGGAACATGAGAGTCATGGGTTCGCTCCGTTGAACCGCCACACCCCGTGCGGACGTTGCTGGGGGTGCAGGCCGGTCTCCGGGCTCCAGAAGCTTGCAGCGCCCGCCGCCTTCCCGCGCTCACTTACGCAGTGGCCTCATGGCAGCGCCCTTCTGATACCGTTGCGGGGGCAGCGTCGGCTTTTTACCGACTTCCCGTACACCTGCACCAGCCGCGGCTCGAGTCGCGGCCTACGCAGTATAGGTAATCAGTCGAAGCCTTTCACGCAGTCATAGCCGTACAGCCAGTCGTAGCGCTCCATGGCGATCTCCGGCAGGTAACGGCTGCTCAGAGCCATGCGCAGGTTGCGCCAGCGGATCTGCCAGCGGTCGCTGAGATGGAAGTTCCGGCCCTCCTGGCGGGAGCCGACCTGAACCCGGGCTGCCCTGGGTCGTCGGTAACGCTCGTACTCTGCCAGCCCCGAAGCGACGTCTTCTTCCCAGGTTTCCAGCATCCGCGACAGCACCCAGGCGTCCTCGATGGCCAGAGCCGCACCCTGGGACAGATAGGGTAGCGTCGGATGGCAGGCATCGCCCAGCAGGGTGACGGGACCATCTGTCCAGCGGGCCAGAGGTGCGCGGTCGTACAGGGGCCAGCGATGCAGATTCTGGCTGGCACCTGTCAGCGCCTGGATCACGGGGTGCCAGTCCTGAAACTGCTCAACAAGCGTTTTCCGATCGCCCTTCTCGTACCAGGATTCCTCCGTGGGCTCCGCGGTCTCCACCACGGCGGTAAACGCCAGCTGCGCGCCGTCGCCCACGGGAAAATGCGTGATGTGTCGGCCCGGCCCAAGCCAGATGGTCATGGGATGGCTGTTGAACTGCGCGGGCAGGTCGGCGACCGGCGTAGTGCCTCGCCATGCGACGTGGCCGGTAAAGGTAGGCGCCACTTCCTCGTGCATGAAGCGCTTGACATGGGAGTGCACGCCGTCGCTGCCCACAGCCAGATCATGGCGTCGCGTCTCGCCATTATCGAAAGTAAGGCTGATGACCTCTGAATCCTCAACCAGCCTGCTGCAACGCCAGTCGTAGTGCACGTCGATGTGACGCTCGCGCAGCCTCTCCGATAGCAATCGGGTCAGATCCGATCGCAACAGCTGGCAGAACGGAGCGCCATAGCGTGCTTCGGCGAAAGCGCCCAGCGGACGCATGGAGATCTGGTATCCGGTGCGGTGGCTGCGGTAGTGCAAGGCGTCTGAGTGACACGCGGCGTCCATCAGCGCCTCTTTGAGACCCAGCGCGTACAGAACCCGGGTGGCGTTGGGGGAGAGCACGATGCCGTGACTGCTGGCGACCGGCTCGGCTACCGGCTCGGCAACCGGCCCTGGCGATTGCTCGTACACGCTGATGTCGGTCAGGCCGGATTCCCGGCAGGCCAGCGCCAGGGCTAAACCGCCAATGCCACCGCCGACGATGCCGATGCTCTGCATGCTCAAGTGGCGCGCGCTTTCCAGCGCGTGCCGTCCCGGGTGTCCTCCAGCTCTATGCCCCGGTTGATGAGCGCGTCGCGAATTTCGTCCGCTCTGGCAAAGTTACCTTCGCGGCGAGCGAGGTTGCGCTGCTCGATGAGGGCTTCGATTTCCGCCGGATCCACGTTGCCTCCGGACTGAAAGTAGGCGCTGGACGGTCGGGTGAGGATGCCCAGTAACCACCCGCCCGCCAGCAGCTTGCGTCGCAGCGCGATGCGCGCTTCGGTGTCCTCGGTTCGGTAGATGTTTCCGGCCAGCTGGTGCATGGCGGCCAGCGCTTCCGGGGTGTTGAGGTCATCGCACAGCGCCGCCATAACCCCATCGGGATACGCCTCGGGGCTGCACGCTGCGAAATCCGACGCGGTCTCGGAATTGTCCGGCCCGCTGTCCAGAAGGGCCTGATACAGACGGTCGAGGCTGGCCGACGCCTGCTGCAGAAGATCTTCCGACCACGCCAGCTGCGATCGATACTGTCCCGACAGCAGCGCGTAGCGCAGCACCTCACCGGAATGAGCTTCGAGCAGCTCGCGGATCGTGACAATGTTGCCCACGGACTTGGACATTTTCTCCTGACCCATGGTCAGCATGCCGTTGTGCAGCCAGTAGCGTACGTACTCGGGGGTCCGATTCGCGCAGCGGCTCTGGGCCGCTTCGTTCTCGTGGTGGGGAAAGGCCAGATCGGAACCCCCGCCGTGAATATCGATGCTCCGCCCGAGATGCTTGCGGATCATTGCCGAGCACTCGATGTGCCAGCCGGGTCGACCGCGTCCCCAGGGGCTGTCCCAGCCAGGTAGATCCGCTGCGGACGGCTTCCAGAGCACGAAATCTTTCGGGTCCTGCTTGTAGGGTGCAACGTCGACCCGCGCTCCGTCCAGCATGTCTTCCAGGCTCCGGTGAGACAGGCTGCCGTATGCGGGATCCGAGGGCACGTTGAACAGCACGTGGCCATCGGCGGCGTAAGCGTGCCCGTGCTCGATGAGCGTCTGGATCATCTCGATGATCTCGGCGATGTGCTCGGTTGCACGGGGCTCCTCAACGGGGGGCAGCACGTCCAGGGCAGCGATGTCCTCGCGGTAGGCGTCGGAGTAGCGGTCAGCCAGAGCCTGAATGGGTTCGCCGTTGGCCTGGGCGGCGGCGTTTATCTTGTCGTCGATGTCCGTGATGTTGCGAACGTAATCTACCTGCGGATAGAGCACGGACAGCAGACGGTAGAGCACGTCGAACACCACCGCCGGGCGACCGTTGCCGATGTGGACAAGATTGTAGACGGTGGGGCCGCACACGTACATGGTGACCCGCTGCGGGTTCAACGGTTGAAAGCGTTCCTTGCGGCCGCTCTGAGTATTGTGGAGAAGAAGGTCCATGCGCCGTTCCGTTTGCCAGGGATTTTGACCGGTCACACCGGTTCGGAGGTCACCCGCACCTGGTCGTTGTCGACCAGCAGGTAGAAGCAACTGGGCCGGTTGGTGTGGCAGGCGGGCCCCGTCTGTTTTACCAGCAGCAGCACGGCGTCGCCATCGCAGTCCAGGCGCAGCTCGTGCAGGCGCTGCTGGTGACCGGATGTTTCCCCTTTGCGCCAGAGCGATTGCCGGCTGCGCGACCAGTAGCAGGCGTAACCCTCATCAAGGGTGCGTGCCAGAGCTTCTCGATTCATCCAGGCCAGCATCAGCACCTCCCGGCTGTCTGCATCCTGGGCGACTGCGGGAATCAGCCCTTCGCTGTTGAACGGAATGTGCTCCAGCACCTCGGCAAGCGGAGTCTGCGTGCCCGCGGCCGCGTTTTCCAGGGTGTCGAACGTCATGGCTGCCCGTACCTGTCCTGCAGGTAGCCGTAGACCGCCCGGATGGCCATGGCCTCGCCGCCTTCCGGGCGACCGGGTCGAGCCCGGGTGTTGAACGCCATGATATCGAAGTGCACCCAGGGCACGTCGGCGACGAACTTCTGCAGAAACAGCGCCGCGGTGATGGCGCCGCCGAACGGCGTGCTGGCGGAGTTCACCGTGTCCGCCACTTTGCTCTCCAGCTTGTAGCCGTAGGGCTGGTGCAGCGGCAGGCGCCAGACCGGGTCGTCCAGCTGCTCGCCGCTGTGGAAAATGCCCTCCGCAACGTCGTCGCTGTTGCTGAACATGGCGGCGATTTCGGCGCCGACGGCGGAGCGGGCGGATCCGGTCAGGGTTGCATAGTCGAGGATGAGGTCAGGCTCGTCCTCTACCGCGAGGGCCAGGGCGTCACACAGCACTACCCGACCTTCCGCGTCCGTATTGTCGATCTCCACGGTCAGACCCTGGTAGGTAGGCACCACGTCTCCCGGCCGGTAGGCGTTGCCGGCGATGGCGTTTTCCACGGCGGGAATCAGAACCCGCAGCCGAACAGGCAACGCCTCTGCCATGATCAGCTGCGCCAGGCCCAGGACCTGAGCCGCGCCGCCCATGTCTTTCTTCATGGTGCGCATGTTGGAAGCAGGCTTGATGTCCAGCCCGCCGCTGTCGAAGCAGACTCCTTTGCCCACCAGTACGACTTGGGGGTGGGTCGGGTCCCCCCAGCGGATGTCGATCAACCGGGGCTCGTCCGCGGCAGCTCTGCCGACGGCATGGATAGCGCAGAGATTGCGGTCCAGCAGCTCGTCGCCAAGTACGACGCTGCACTCGGCCCCGTAGCTTTCGGCCAGCTGTTCGGCTTCCGCAGCCAGATGGCTCGGGAGCATGTCGGCGGCGGGGGTGTTGATCAGATCTCGCACCAGGGTGATGGCAGATTCGAAGCTGGCGAGCCGGGTGGCTTCCTCCTCAGAGCCCACCAGCAGCCGAGCGGGCTCCCGCTTCGCATTCTTGTAACGCTCGAACTGGTAGCCGCCCAGGGCCCAACCCAGCTTCTGCAGCTGGCTCACCTCGGCATTGATGCGGTAAACGCCCCCGGGCAGGCTCAGCGCCAATCCGCCGAGGGTTTCCAGATTGTCGGCGCCATCCCAACCAACCGCGAGTTGACCCGGATGACCGGAGCCGTCGGGCAACCAGACGAACTGGTTCGTTTTTGCCTGGAAGTCGCGGCTGCGTGCCCAGGCGGCTGCCGCCGGTTCCAGAGATTCCAGCCAGGTGGACAGGTCTTCGGTGCGCACCAGGCTGACGGGCGTGACCGGTTCGGTGGTGGCTGAGAGAAATAGGTCGGTCATGGAAGTCTTGATCCGGTTGTTGGATTCAGCAGAGGAGGTTGGCCAGCCGGGTTCAGAGGTTCTTGATCGGCACGCGGGTTTGCGTCGTGCCCAGGCCGAGGTTGTTCTGGTCGAGAATGCGGTCCGCACGATAGCTGGACCGCACCAGAGGTCCGGCGGCAACCTCCATGAAACCCAGTTCCAGGCCCCACTCCCGATAGCGCTGGAATTCGTCCGGATGGACCCAGCGCTCCACCGGCAGATGATTCAGCGTCGGTCGCAGATACTGGCCGAGGGTCAGGATATCCACCTGGTGAGCGCGCAGGTCTTCCATGCTGCGGCGGATCTCCTCGTCCGTCTCGCCGAGGCCGAGCATCATGCTGGATTTCGTCAGCACCTGCGGTCGATGTGATTTACCGTGGGCAAGGACGTCCAGCGTCTGCTGATAGCCGGCTCTCGGGTCGCGGACCACGTGGGTCAGACGGGCGACCGTTTCCAGATTCTGGGCGAACACCTCCAGCCCCGAATCCACCACCGTTTCCACGGCCGCGTGAGAGCCGGAGAAATCCGGGGTCAACGCTTCCACCGCGGTCTGGGGGTTCAGCGTCTTGATGGCGCGCACGCAGGCCGCGTAGTGGGCGGCGCCGCCGTCGGGGAGGTCGTCGCGATCTACGGAGGTCAGCACCACGTAGCGCAGGTTCATGAGACGCACCGACTCCGCCGCGTTATCCGGCTCCTTCGGATCGAGCCAGCCCTGAGGGTTTCCGGTATCCACGGAGCAGAAGCGACAGGCCCGGGTGCAGACCGCGCCCATCAGCATGATGGTGGCGGTGCCGTTGTTCCAGCACTCACCAATGTTGGGGCAGTGGGATTCTTCGCAAACCGTGGCCAGGCGGTGCGTTTTCACCGTCTGCCGGACGGCCTCGTACTTTTCGCCACCGCCCATGCGCACCCGCAGCCAGGGGGGCTTGCGACCGCTGGGTCTGCGCTCTGATACCCCGGCCTTCATGCCGTCCTTGATCGCCGTGATGCCGGACTCGGTTCGGAATTTCTGGCCGCTCTTAACGCTTTCGCTCATGATTCATACGGTCGATGGTGCTGGCCTCATTGTACGCCGAGTCGCGCCGGGTATGGAGGGTTGCCGGCAAAGACGAGACATGGAGCGCACATGACGGAGACAGAACAACGGCCGGTGCTGGTCACGGGAGGCGCCAGCGGCATCGGGCGCGCCATCACGGTTCGACTGCTGGCGCTGGATTACCCGGTAGGCGTGCTGGATCGGGACGGCGACGCGCTGCAGGCGCTGGAGCAGTCGGTGCCTGCAGGCGGCGGTGCGCTTGCTACCTATCAGGTCGATATCACCGATTATGACGCGGTCCGGAGGGCGGTCGAAGCCTTCGGCGCGCAGACCGGTGAGATTTACGGCCTGGTAAACAACGCCGGTTGGGATCAGGCCAGACCTTTCGTGGAAACCGAGCCCGACTTCTGGCGCCGGGTGGTGGACATCAATTTGTACGGCACGCTGAACGTGACCCATGCGGTTCTGCAGCGGCTGGCCAGTGCGGGTCGTGGCCGGGTGATCAGCATCGCCTCCGACGCCGGGCGGGTTGGGTCCTCCGGCGAGGCCGTCTACTCCGCCACCAAGGGCGGCATCATCGCGTTCATGAAAACCTTGGCCAGGGAGCACGCCCGTCAGGGCCTGACCTTCAACAGCATCTGTCCGGGACCCACCGACACGCCGCTGCTGGCCGGATTCGACCCGTCGGGACGGCTGCAGGAATCGCTGCAGCGGGCGATTCCCATGCGCCGGCTGGCGCAGCCGGAAGATTTTCCGGGTCTGGTGGCTTTCTTCCTGGGCGATGATGCATCCTACATCACCGGTCAGGTGATTAGCGTGTCGGGTGGCCTGTCCATGCACGGTTGATAGCCACCGCGTTGCAGGCTCGGCTCGCTGGCAACGCAGACTCGAGACGGTCGGACGGGAGGCTGGCAGATGACAGACGCACATTGGCAACAGCGGCTGGACAGCGTTCTTGCGACGGCGTCCGAGCACGCAGGTTACGGAGAAACCCACGGCTCGCTGGCACCGCAGACCCTGAAGGCGCTGAAGTCGGCCGGATTGCTGCGCCTGTGGCGGCCGCAAACCCTGGGCGGCTTCGAGATCTCGCCCTGGGAGTACGTCCAACTGGCGGAACAGATAGCGACACGGGACACCGCCGCCGCCTGGCTCATGATGGGGGCGGCGAACACCACTTTTGATATGCGCCTGGCCAGCGAAAGTTTCGTCGAGGAAGTCTACGGTGACGACCAGGATGCCGTGGTCTGCGAGACCTTCAACAGGCCGCTGCAGGCCCGCGCCGTTGAAGGCGGCTACCGGGTCAGCGGCGGGACCCCGTTTGCCAGCGGTTGCAAACACGCGGACTGGCTCGGCCACACCGCTCTGGAGGGCGAGCGGCTGCTGCTCATGTTTCATCCTGCCGGGGCGCTGCGCATCGAAGAAGACTGGGATACCCTGGGCCTGCGGGGCACGGCCAGCAACACCATCTGCGCCGAGGATGTTTTCGTCCCGGAGCATCGGGCCATCGACTTCAGCGCGTCCCCGGCTGTGAACGACTATTTCCAGGGCACGCTGTACCGCCTGCCTGAAGCCATTCTCACCACAACCTTCCCGCCGGTTGCGCTGGGGGCGCTGGCTGCCGCCCTTGCTGCAACGGATGAGATCGCCACCAACAAGGTTCCCTTTGCGGCAAAGTCGACGTTGAAACATCGACATCTCGCCCAGATGCACTACGGCAAAGCGCTCGCCACCAGTCGTGCCGTGCGTGCGCTGCTGCGCCAGGAGCTTTCCAGCGCCTGGGACCGTGCGGAGTCTGGAATCGCCTTTTCCCGTCAGCACAAAGCAGACCTGTTCCTCGCCTGTGCGTATGCGCTGCAGGGTTGCGCTGACGCGGTGGGCGAGCTGTCCCGGGGGGTCGGCACTTCGGGCATTTACCGTCGCAGCCCCATCGAGCGGGCGTTTCGGGACGTGCAGGTCATCCGCCATCACGCCTTTGGGGCCGAGGGGCGATTCGCCACCGTCGCCCAGGCTTATTGGGGCCTGGACGTGGATTTTCCGCTGCTGGAGATGGATTGAGATTCGGCCGGGCGGGTCGGTACACTGGCACCCATCGGAAGGGAGAACCCGCATGACAGCAACCCAGACCTCTGGCTGCCCCTACAAAAAGGCTGCCGAAATCGATTTCATGGACCCCGTCGTTCAGGAAAACTGGTTCGACGCCTACGACGTGCTGCGGGAGGAATCGCCCGTTTACTTCATGCCGCAGCTCGGCATGTACGTGCTCACCCGCTTCGACGATCTGGAATACGTGCTGCGGCGGCCCAAGCTCTTTACCGCCGGCCCGGATGTGCAGGACGCGGAGCCGCTGTTGAAATTTGCCGAGGCGCGCGCGCTGTACGAGGAAAAAGGCTGGCCGCGCTACACGGCGCTGGGCGAAAACCTGCCCAAGCATGCGCACTATCGGGTGCTGGTGGACCCGGCGCTCACAGCATCGGCCATTAAGGCGCGGGAAGGCTTCATCCGCGGCACCATCAACGAGCTGATCGACGCCTGGATCGATAAGGACGAGATCGAGTTCATCAAGGATTTTGCCGAACCGCTGCCCATGATCGTCATCGCCGAGCTGCTGGGCTTTCCGCGCATGGACCTGCCGATGCTCAAGGAGCGGTCCTACGCCTGGGTGCTGCCGTTCTCCCGCGGTCTGACGCTGGAGCAGGAAAAGTGGGCTGTAGAGAAGCATATCGAGCTGCAGCACTATATTTTCGACACCATGCAGGAGAAGCGTCGAAACCCGAAGGACGACATCATCACGCGGCTCACGCAGATCGAGTACGAGGATGTAGAGCTGGGAAGAAAGCGGCCGCTCACCGACACCGAGATAATCGGCATCACCGACCACCTGCTCATCGGCGGCAACGAAACAACCACCTTCGCCCTGGCCAACGGTCTGTGGTTGCTGTTCCGCAATCCCGACGTCTACGCGACCCTGCAGGCGGACCGTTCGAAGATCAAGAATTTCGTGGAAGAGACCCTGCGCATCGAGTCCCCGACCCAGGGGCTGTATCGGTTTGTCACCGAAGACAGCGAGATTGGCGGCGTGCCTGTGCCGAAAGGAGCAACGCTCGCGATTCGATACGGTGCGGGCAATCACGATCCCGAGCGCTTTCCCGATCCCGACACGCCGAATCTCCAGCGCAAGAATGCCGGACGCCACCTGGCTTTCGGCCTCGGCGAGCACGTCTGTCCCGGCGCCACCTTGAGCCGGCTGGAGCAGAACTGGGCCTGGGAGATCCTGCTGGATCGCGTCGCCAACATGCGGCCGGTGCCCGAGAAGAACGACTACACCCACGTGCCCGGCATGTGGGTGCGAGCGCTGAAGTCGATTTACATGCGGTTCGACAAAGCTTAGGGAACCTCCGATCCGGCAGGGCGCGGGCTCATCGCCCCGCCGCGCCGAGCCGCTTCACACGCTGCAGCCACTTTTCACGGGTCCCGTCGCTGACGCTGTCCACCGCGCCGAACAGGCTCTCCTTGACCGGGGAGATGCCGGAAAACTTGAGGATGTTGCGCTCCAGGCTCTTCAAGCTGTGGGCGCCGAAGTAGTAGCGGTATGCCAGCGCCGGCATGCCCATGGTGATCATCACCCGGGCGGAACGCCCCGCGAGTTTCTTATCGAAGTGCCCCCGGGCATCCGGTTCGAACGCGAAATCGTAGCGGAACACCTGCTCCAGAAACGCCTTAAACATGGCGGGCATGGTGCCCAGCCACAGGGGATAGACCAGCAGCAGATGATCGCTGCTGCGGATCATGGACTGGGCTTCCTGGATGCAGGCGGGTCGCGGCCCGTCGACGAAGTCCTCGCCGCTGCGGATGAGCGGAAAGCTCAGGTCCGCCACCGAGATGCTGCGGACTTCGAAGTCGGAAGCTTCAGCGCCGGATCGATAGGCATTCGCCAGGGCATGGCAGAGATGTTCCCGCGTGCCGTCCGGGTGGCCTTGGATGATGGTGATGCGGTGGGGCACGTCGGCGCCTCGACAATGGGTCGAGCCGCACTTTAGCAGGCTGTCAGAAACACCGCTCCCTCACAGGGGCGGAGCTCCAGCGACGCCGCGTCTTCGGGAAGTGGCAACCGCGCGTGGGTCCGCAGCCCTCCCTGGACGGATGCGGCAGGTAAGCGCGGGTTAACTGATGTTGTGCCGAGATTGAGGGCGACCAGCGCCCGGCTGGCTCCGTCCCGCCGCTCGAAAGCAAATACCTGATCGGGGGAGTCCAGAGGCTGGAAGCTTCCCCGCTGCAGAACCGGATTCCGCCGCCGTAACGCGATGGCGTCGCGGTAAAGGTGCAGCAGCGACGCGGGTTCTTCCATCTGGCGGGACACGTTGCGGGTTCCGGCGTCGTCGCCGAATGGCAACCAGGGCGAGCCCTTGGTGAACCCGGCGCCAGGCCCGGGCTGCCATTGCATGGGGGTGCGCTCGCCGTCCCGGCACAGCTTCGGGCTAAGCGTCCAGGCCAGTGGGTCCTGCATGGCGTCCTCGGGAATCTCAACGTTGCGCATGCCGATCTCCTCCCCGTAGTAGAGGAAAGGCGTGCCTCGCAAGGTGAGCAGCATCAGCGCCGCCAGGCGGCAGCGGGCTTCGCCCAGGGTGGCATGGTCGTAGCGGCTGGCATGGCGACGCGCATCGTGGCTCGACAGCACGTGATCGGGCCAGCCCTGTTCGGGAACCAGCTTCGCGAACCGCTCGACCTGAGCGCGGAAGGCCCCTGCATCCCAGGGCGCGTGCATGAAAGAGAAGTTAAAGGCCAGGTGCAACTCGTCGCCAGCACCGTAGTAGGTGGCGACTTCTGCCGGGTCCATCAGGTAGACCTCACCCACCAGCATGCGCTCGTCATAGTCGTCAGCCAGGCGCCGCAGCGCCCGCAGCATGCCGTGGACGTCCGGGTGATTCTCGCTGTGCAGTCGTTTCTGCACGCCGTTCACCATGGGGTTGTCCCGCAGCTCGGGATCTTTGGCGATGGCGTGGATGACGTCGATGCGAAAACCGTCGACGCCCCGGTCGAACCAGAACCGCACCACGTCGTGCATGGCGGCTACCACCTCGGGATTGCGCCAGTTCAGCTCCGGCTGCTCCTTGAGGAAGGTGTGCAGGTAGTACTGTCCCGTTTGCGGATCGAGTTCCCAGGCCGGGCCGCCGAAGACGGATGTCCAGTTGTTGGGCGGCGCGCCGTCCGGTCTGGGGTCGCGCCACAGGTACCAGTCGCGCTTGGGGTCGTCTTTGCTGCGACGAGCAGCCTGGAACCAGGGATGGCGATCCGAGGTGTGATTGGGCACCAGATCCAGAATGATGCGTATGCCCCTGCTGTGAGCGTCTGCCAGCAGTCGGTCGAAGTCTTGCAGGTTGCCGAATACCGGATCGATGTCACGGTAGTCGGAGACGTCGTAGCCGAAGTCGGCCATGGGTGAGGGAAAACACGGCGACAACCAGATGCCATCCACCCCCAGCCACGCCAGATGGTCCAGGCGCCTCCGGACACCTTCCAGGTCGCCAATGCCGTCGTTGTTTGCATCCATGAACGAACGTGGATAGATCTGATAGATGATGCCGTCACGCCACCACAGGCGGCCAGCCTCGTGGTCTTGCCGTGCGGGGCGGGAAGGGCGGCTTCCGAACATGCGAACCTGTTCCCTCCCGGCTATGCCGTTTCCTCGGGTTCCTGAAACTGCAGGCTGTGCAGCCGGTAGTACAGGCCCTGTCTGGCCAGCAGCTCCTCGTGGGTCCCCAGCTCTTCCACCTTACCGTGATGGAGCACCAGCACCCGGTCGGCTTCCTGAATGGTCTGCAGGCGGTGGGCGATGATGATGGAGGTGCGGCCGGCGGTGAGCTTGCGCAGGGCGTCCTGGATCAGCAGCTCGGTTTCCGTATCGATGCTGGCGGTGGCTTCGTCGAGCACCAGAATCTCCGGGTCCGCGGCCAGCACCCGGGCGAAGGCCAGCAGCTGGCGCTGGCCCTGAGACAGATTCTGGCCCCGCTCCGACAGCACGGTGTCGTAGCCGTCGCGCAGGGCATCGATGAAACCGTGAGCATTCACCCGGCGCGCCGCCTGCTCGGCCATCTCCCGGGTCACGGTCGGGTCACCCAGAGCGATGTTGTCGTAGATGGTTCCGGAGAAGATGTGAAAATCCTGCAGCACCACGCCGATGCGCTTGCGCAGATCGCGGCTGTGGATACGGTTGAGATCTATGCCGTCCAGAAAGACGTGGCCGTCGTCGAAATCGTAGAACCGGCTCAGCAGCCGAATCAAAGTGCTCTTGCCCGACCCCGTGGGCCCCACGATGGCAAGCTTCTCTCCTGGCTCGATGGTGAAGCTGACATCGTCGAGAACCTGCTGGCCAGGATCATAGCCGAAGTGCAGATGTTGAAAACGCACCTCGCCGCGCAGGCGTGCCGGCAGCTTTGCGGGTTCCTCCGGCTCGTGAATCTTCTCGTCCCAGTCCAGCGCCTGAAAGATGCGTTCGCCGCTGGCCATGGCGCGGAACAGGATGTTGGTCTGCTCGCCCAGCGCGACGATAGGATGAAACAGCATGTCGATGAAGCGGGTAAACAGGATTACCCCGCCCAGCGACATCTGCTCCTGGACCACGGCACCACCGCCGTACCAGACGACCACGCCCAGGGCGACGTGCGCCATGCTGTCGGTGAAGGCGCCGTAGAACGTTTCCAGGCGGGCGCTCTTGAGCTCGTGGTCCCGATTCTCTTCGTTGATTTCGGTGTAACGTTGCAGATTCTGTTGCTCGCGATCCGACAGCTGCACCACCTGCAGGCCCGCCAGGTTCTCCTGCATGTACTGATTCAACGCCGATAGCGTCATCCGCACTTTGCGGAACAGCAGGCTGGTGGCGCGACGGAAGTAGTAGGTGGCTGAGCCCATCACCGGCAATACCAGCAGCAGGATCAGCGTCAGCTGCATGTCGATGGCCAGCATGATGGTCAGCGCCACGAAGAAGGGTACGAACTCGCCGATCAGGGTGCCGATGCCGCGCAGCAGCTCGTAAAGGGCTTCGATATCGTTGGTCACCCGGGTCATCACGCGACCCACCGCGACGCGGTCGTAGAATGACGACGGTCGGGTTTCAAGATGCCGGAAGAGGTCCAGCCGCAGGTCCCGCAATCCGTTGATGACCGAGCTGATGAGGGTAACCCGATGCGCATGGCCGGCCACGGCCCAGCCGATCTGCAGGGCCGTGTACAGCAGGCAGGCGGCCAGCAGCGGGTGGATGGCCAGAGTGGCCGCGATGGCTTCGGTGATGTCGATCATGCCCAGGTCCGGGGTCAGGGGATCCGCTTCGCCACGAATGATGTGATCGATGACCACCAGCGACAGCACCACCGGCATCAGCACCTGCAGTGTGGAAGCGAGCAGTATCAGGATTGCGCTGATGCCGAAAGTGAGGCGGTAAGGCCGCAACCAGCGCAGCAGCCGCCGCAGCAGCTGCATGTTCAGCGCGGCCCCGGAAAATTCTGCGTCGAACATTGCGTGGTTGCGCGGTTCTGCGGGTGGACTGCTGGAGGTTCCGGGTGCTGCCATCAGCCCGGGGCGCCTGCGAGGGTGTAGTCGGTATCTTCTGCGCCTTCACGCTGGATTCTTTCCAGCTCGGCGTACAGACCACCTTTGCGGATCAGCGCATCGTGGGTGCCCACCTCGGCGATGCGCCCGGCATCCAGAACCACGATGCGATCCGAGTGGCGGGCCGTCGACACGCGATGCGAGACGAGCACCGTGGTCTGTCCCCGGCGCAGCTGTTTGAGCTCGGAAAGAATGTGCTCTTCGGTTCCGGTGTCGACGCTGGAGAAGCAGTCGTCCAGCACCAGCACGGGTGCCTGTCGGATCAGACCCCGGGCCAGGGTCGCACGCTGCTTCTGGCCACCCGACAGGGTGACGCCGCGTTCTCCCACCAGGGTGTCCATGCGCTCCGGGAATTCTTCGATGGTGTCCTTCAGGTCCGCCGATGCGGCCGCCTGCCAGATGGCTTCCAGCGCCCGTTCAGGTTCGTCGTAGGTCAGGTTGTCCCGTAGCGGCTCGCCGAAAAGAAACGGGTCCTGAGGCACCATGGCAATCTGTGCGCGCAGCTGGGCCAGGGGATAGTCACGGACATCGTGGCCGTCGACGAAGACCGTGCCAGGGGCCGGGTCTAGCAGGCGCAACAGCAGCTTGAGAAGCGTGGTCTTGCCGGCACCCACGCGGCCCATGATGGAGATGGACTCGCCCGGACGGATCTTCAGCGACAGATCTTCCAGCGCGGGGTCCCGTCCGGCCTCATGCCGGAATGACAGGTTGCGGAACTCGATCTCACCGCGAATTGCTTTCGGCGTTGCGCCGCTGGGCCGGTCCTCGATTTCCGGTTCCAGCGACAGCACTTCAAAGAGACGGTCGCTGGCTACGGCCGCGCGCTGGAACAGGTTGATGATGAATCCGGCGACTCTGAACGGCTGCACCACCATGTTCACGTACATGAAGAACGCCACCAGTGCGCCGATGCTCAGCTCGCCCTGAAGCACCAGGTGGCCGCCGTAGCCAAGAATGGTGATGGAGCAGATGGCGGCCAGCGACGGCATCCAGGACGTCATCAGCGAGTTGATCCAGGCCTGACGGTAGAAGGCGTTGGCGTAGGCCTGGTTGGTCTCGCTGAAGCGCTTTATCTCGTTCTCCTCCTGCACCATGGCCTGAATGGTGCGGATGCCGGACAGATTTTCCTGCACCTGGCCGCCGAGGTCAGACAGCCGGTCCTGCACTTCTTTGGATGCGACGCCCATCTGCCGCGCCGACCACTGGGCATAAAAGAATACGAACGGCAGCGGCGGCAGCAGCAGCAGGGTCAGCGACGGCGAGAGATACAGCATGAAACCGAAGCCAACCAGCGTGGCGTAGATCAGAATCACCACCAGGACGGTGCCCATGGCAATGAACCGCTGGACAAGGCTGATGTCGGCAACCGCCCGAGTCATCAGGTCGCCGATGGTATAGCGACCAAAGAAGCGGCTGCCCTGCTGTTGCAGGGCGCCGAACAGAGCCTGACGCAGGTCGAAGGCGACATGCTGACCCACGCTGCGCACGGCGTAACGGGCGTAGGTCACCGTTGCGTACCTGGCCACCACGGCCAGCAGGATGCCGAATATGGGCAGGCTGAGGTCGGCGGTGCCCGCCGCCATGCGATCGATGCCCATGGCCAGAAACAGCGGCACCAGGCCCTCGAACACGCGGGCGATGCCAAATGCCACGATTCCCAGGCCCAGCCGTCCGCGATAGCGGAGGATGAAGGCTTTGAGGCGCAGCAGTGATCTGATCATTCAGCTATTCAGAAGCTCGCGCTGTTGGGCACGCGTGGAAAGGGAATGGCATCGCGGATGTTTTCCATGCCGGTCACGTACAGCACCAGCCTTTCCAGACCCATGCCAAAGCCCGCGTGGGGAACGGTGCCGTAGCGACGCAGATCCCGATACCACCACAGCTCTCCGGCGTGCCCCTGATCCGCCATGCGGGAATCCAGCACGGACAGCCGTTCTTCGCGTTGGCTGCCGCCGATGATCTCGCCCACGCCGGGAACCAGCACGTCCATGGCCGCGACGGTGCGGTCATCGTCGTTCAGACGCATGTAGAACGCTTTGATCTCCTTGGGGTAGTTGACGACCACCACCGGGCCGCCCACGTGCTTCTCCGTCAGGTATCGCTCGTGCTCCGACTGCAGGTCGAGGCCCCAGCGAACGGGATACTCAAAATTGGTGTCTGCAGCTTCGAGAATGCGCACGGCCTCGCTGTAGTCCATGCGCTCGAAGGGCGTGCCGATGACGTGCTGCAGACGCTCGATGGCCGCGCTGTCGATACGCTCGGCAAAAAAGGCCATGTCCTCCTCGCAGCGGTTGAGCACCTCGGTGAACACCGATTTCAGGAACCTTTCTGCCAGGTCGGCATTGTCAGCCAGATCGGCAAAGGCGATCTCGGGCTCGATCATCCAGAATTCCGCCAGGTGGCGACTGGTGTTGGAGTTCTCTGCCCGGAACGTCGGGCCGAAGGTGTAGACCTTGGACAGCGCCAGGCAGTAGCTCTCGACGTTCAGCTGTCCGGACACGGTCAGAAAAGCTTCGGTACCGAAGAAATCTTCGGCGTAAGGATCTGCATCGTCAGCGGCGCCTTGCTGACCCGCGGCCGGCCGATTGGCGTGATCCAGGGTAGATACCCTGAACAGCTCGCCCGCACCCTCACAGTCGCTGGACGTGATGATGGGCGTGTTGACCCAGACGAACCCCTCCCGGTCGAAGTAGCTGTGGACAGCCTGGGCGATGGCGTTGCGAACCCGGGCGATGGCGCCGAAGGTGTTGGTACGCGGACGCAGGTGGGCAACGCCGCGCAGGTATTCGAAGGTGTGCTTTTTCTTGGCGATGGGATAGGTTTCCGGATCGTCCACCCAGCCCAGGATTTCCACCTCCCGGGCTTGAACCTCCCGATCCTGTCCCTTGCCCTGGGAGGCGACCACCTCGCCGCTCACGCGGACCGAGCAACCGGTGCTTATCTCCGTGATCTCTTTGTCGTAGTTGGCCAGCGCGCCGTCGGCCACCGCCTGGATATTGTCGAGGCACGAGCCGTCGTTGATGTGGACAAAGGAAAAGCCGCCTTTGGACGTTCGCCGCGAGCGCACCCATCCTTCGATGACGACATCGCTGCCGATAGGGACCCGACCCGAGAGGATGGATTCAATAGAGGTTCTCGTCATCTTCTGCAGTTCTGCTGAGTGATTGTGGAATGATAATGGAATTCGGTTCGACCTTGGATCAATTAACCAGGGTCCGGGTCATAATGCGGTATGCAAAAGGCCTATATTGTCGGCGGGTTGCTATTGGGCGCTGCCATCATTGCGGCGTTGATACTGGTCCCCCGTTGGATGGAACAACAGGCGCCCCCGCCGCCGCCCTCGGTGCCCGTCGAAAGCGAAACCGTCGCCGTACCCGAGCCTGAAACCCCTGCGCCAGCGCCGCCGGTGGCGGAACCGGAGCCGCCGCTGCCCCCGCTGGACGACAGCGACGCGCTGGTCGCGGAAGCCCTGGCCCCCATGGAAATCCCCGCGCCCTGGGTTGGCAAGGGCGACCTGATCCGGCGCCTGGCGGTGGTCATCGAAAACGCTGCGCGCGGCGATTACCCGCGCCGTCAGCTGGCGTTCCTGTCCCCGGCAGGGCCGTTCCGCGTGCTCACAGACGAGGACGGGGCTCTGCTGATGGATCCAGCCGGTTACGCGCGCTATGACGGCTACGTCGATATGCTGGAAAAGATGCCCGCCGAGCAGATGGCCGGCCTGCTGATCCGCGTGGAGCCCCTGCTCAACGACGCCCTGAAAGAGCTTGGGTTGAGGGATCCCGGGGATGAGCTGCTGGATGCGGCCATCGAGCAGGTGCTCGCAGTGCCCGTGCTGGAGGGTGACGTGCCACTGCTGCAACCCAACGTGCTCTATGAGTTCGCCGATCCGGTGCTCGAGACCCTGTCGCCGCTGCAGAAGCAGATCCTGCGCACCGGGCCCGACAACGTGCGGCGAATTCAGACCTATCTTCGACAGGTACGTGAGGCCCTTTAGGCGGCGAACTCAATCCTTGCTGTCTTCCAGCTGCACCGTCCGGGCTTCGCGGAAGCTGTTCAGATCGATGGAAGACTTGAAAGGCGTGCGTTCTTCAACGTAGTCGATGTCTTCCTGCACGTGCCTTCTTTCCCGTTCCAGGTAGTCGGCAATCGCGCGACGAAAACCGGCATCGCCGATCCAGTGAGCGCTGTAGGTGGCTTCAGGCAGGTAGCCGCGGGCCACTTTGTGGCCACCCTGGGCTCCGGCTTCGACCTTGTTCAACCCCCGCTTGATGGCGAAATCGATGGCCTGGTAGTAGCAGGTCTCGAAATGCAGAAAGCGGTGGTCCTCGATGCATCCCCAGTTGCGCCCGAACAGGGTGTCGCCGCCAATGAAGTTCAGAGCGCCGGCGATGTAGCGGCCATCGCGGCGACACAGAACGAGGAGGATATCATCGGCCATGGTTTCGCTGATGAGCGAGAAGAACTGACGCGTCAGATAGGGCGAACCCCACTTGCGTGACCCGGTGTCGACGTAGAACCGGTAAAAGGCATCCCAGTGTGCCTCAGTAAGATCGGAACCGGTCAGCCAGTCGATCTCGATTCCGTTGCTCAGGGCTTCGCGGCGCTCGCGCTTGAGGTTTTTGCGCTTCTTTGAGGACAGATCGGCGAGAAAATCGTCGAAGCTCCGATAGCCGGGGTTGTGCCAGTGAAACTGGCTGTCCATCCGCTGGAGGTATCCCAGCGCAGCCGCCAGCTGCCACTGGTGCTTCGGCAGGAAGGTCAAATGGACGGAGGAAATCTTCATCTGATCCGCCACCTGGGCACAGGCGCCCAGCAGCAGCTTTTCGGTATCTTCGCTGCCGTCTTTCGCCAGCAGCCGCCGGCCTGTGGCCGGAGTGAAAGGCACGCTGCACTGCAGCTTCGGGTAATAGTCGCCGCCAGCCCGATGCCAGGCATCCGCCCAGGCGTAGTCGAAGACGTACTCGCCCTGGGAGTGGTTCTTCAGATACATGGGCACGACGCCCAACACCGCCTCCGCCTCCTCCAGTGCCAGGTGGAACGGCTGCCAGCCGGTTTCTGCCACGGCGCTGCCGCTGGCTTCCAGAGCGTGCAGAAACTCGAAACGCAGAAAGGGATTGTGGGCCCCGGCGACGGCCGGGTTGGCACATGCATTCCATTCGGCGCTGGAGATCTCTTCGATGCTGTGAAGAATTCTGGCGGTACGATCTGCCAAACGAAGCCTCCTTGAGTGGCTAGTGTATCCTGAATCGGCCGTGATTCGGGGCCAGTGATTCGTGCTCAGTAGATGCCCGCTTCCAACCCGGCCGCCAGGGCCAGACCCAGCTCCTCGCAGCGGTTCAGATCTTCGCTGCTGAGCTCGCCCTGGACGATGACCGGTTCCTGGACCTCGATGAACGGGTAGCCGTTGGCGATCCGCCGTATGGCGCGCAGGGCGCCGGACCCATCGTTACCGGCGCTGATGAAAACGGCGCATGGCAGCGGTTGAATGCGGCCTTCCACCTCATAGAAGGTGCGGTCCAGGAAGTCCTTCAGCGCGCCGGACATGTAGCCGAAGTTCTCTGGCGTGCCCAGGAGCAGCCCGTCAGCCCACAGCAGATCTTCGGGTCCGGCTTCCCTTGCGGGTTGAACACGTATTTCCACCTCGGTTACCAGCTCGCTGCTGGCGCCCTTCCGTACCGCCTCGGCCAGCCGTCCGGTATTGCCGGTCTTCGTGTGGTAGACGATGAGCAGATGTTTCATCGGTGGATCGCGTCGGAGGAGCAGCCGGGCTCCAAGAGTATACTGTCGCGTCAGGAGAACTTCGATGCAGCTTACAGAGATTCAGGAAGCGCAGGAAAGAATCGCCGGTCAGGTGGCATTCACGCCGTGCTCGCGCAGCGCGACGCTCTCGGCTATGACCGGCGCCGACCTGTATCTGAAGTTCGAGAATCTTCAGTTCACGGCGTCTTTCAAGGAGCGGGGCGCGTTGAACTGCCTGCTGCAGCTGAGTGATGCGGAGGCGGCGCGGGGCGTCATCGCCATGTCCGCAGGGAATCATGCGCAGGCGCTGGCTTATCACGGGCAACGCCTGGGCGTGCCCACAACCATCGTCATGCCCCGCTACACGCCCAACGCCAAGGTTGCTCAAACCCGGGTGTTCAATGCGGAGGTCATTCTCCACGGCAGCCAGTTTGACGAAACGCTGGCGTTCACCAAATCCCTTGCTGAAGAGAGACAGCTGGTGCTCGTGCATCCCTATGACGATCCGCGGGTCATTGCCGGGCAGGGCACGGTGGCGCTGGAAATGCTCGAGCAGATCCCCGGGCTGGAGGTCGTGCTGATTTCGGTGGGCGGCGGGGGGTTGATCAGTGGCATGGCTACCGCACTCAAGAACCTGGCTCCGTCAGTGGAGATCATTGGCGTGCAGATGAAGCGCTTTCCCGCCGTCTTTGATGCGTTCCACGGCGTTACCTCCGCCGGCGGTCCCCCCTCGACCGTCGCTGAAGGCATCTCGGTTGCCACGCCGGGCGCTACCACGCTGCCGATCATCCGACGGCTGGTAGACGATATGGTGCTGGTTGACGAGGAGGAGGTGGAACAGGGCATCTTCAATCTGCTGGAGATTGAGAAAACTCTGGTCGAAGGCGCCGGCGCCGCATCGCTGGCGGCCCTGTTCGCGGACGAGGCGCGATTTCGTAATCGTCGAACCGGGCTCGTTCTGTGCGGTGGCAACCTGGATATGATGATTCTGTCGTCGGTGCTGCAGCGGGGGCTGGTCCGTTCTCACCGTCTGGTGCAGCTTCAGGTCGAGATTCCCGACGTGCCCGGCGCGCTGGCGCAGCTCACGGCCGTGCTCGCTGATCTGGAGAGCAACATCATCGACATTCAGCACCAGCGGACTTTCGGTGTCTCCTCGGTCCGGGCTTCCCGTGTGGCGCTGGTTCTGCAGATGCGCGGTGAAGAGCAGATCGACCAGGTGGTGGAGGCCCTTGCCGAACGCGGTTACGAAGCCAGCATGTCGGACTGAATCAGGCGTACGTCGGCGCTGGCGTCGGGGTCTGCTTTCAGGGCCCACATCACGATGAGGGTGTCGTGCCCCGGGCCCATGGGGTCAGATGCTCGAAAAGTCCCCGTGGCGTCCCGCGCCGGCGGCGAAGCGGCTGGCACCGGCGCGGGTTTCTCCTGAGTCGATCACGGCGCGGCCCCGCCGCGTCTCGTTCTTCAACGCTTCTGCCAGCGGCAACGCCCACTGCTCGTAGGCGGAAAGCCGATCGCTTCTCAGGCAGCGCTGGGGATAGCGGTCGAGGTCCCGGGCCAGCTCCAGCGCTGTCTCCAGGGCGTTGCCCGGTTCCGTCAGTCGATTCGCCAGCCCCATGGCTTTCGCTTCCTCCCCCGATACGCCGCGCCCGGTCAGGATCAGGTCCATGGCGTGGCTCTGGCCGATGAGGCGGGTCAGACGAATGGTTCCGCCGTCGACCAGGGGGACGCCCCAGCGCCGGCAGTAGACGCCGAACACCGCATCGCGGGCTGCCACGCGCAGATCGCACCAGACGGCCAGCTCCAATCCTCCGGCCACGGCGTGCCCTTCGACCGCGGCGATCACCGGTTTGCTGAGCAGCATACGGGTGGGTCCCATGGGGCCATCACCGCTGTCGCTGACCCGATTGCCGTCCCCGGCGGATACGGCCTTCAGATCGGCCCCGGCGCAGAACGTGCCCGCCGCGCCCGTCAGGATTGCCACCGACGCGTCCTGATCCGCATCGAAATGCCGGAAAGCCTCCGCCAGGGCCTCTGCAGTCTTGCCGTCTACCGCATTGCGCACCTGCGGTCGGTTGATGGTGATGATAGTGGTCGAATCGACCCGGCTGATTTCTACGGTCATTTCTGGTTCTCCTGGGTGGTGCGGGCGCTGCATAAAGCCTGTGGGGAGGAGTATATTATCGGAAGGGTTGAATGCTGGCCGGAGAAGCGTCGCGCCCGCTCTACAGAGGACGCGCGCCAGTGAAGCGTGACATCGGGAATCGGCAACCACAGTGCAGGGGGAGACATATGCGCCTATCTAAGCCGCGGGTAGAGCCGCTGGAACCAGAGCAGTGGAGTGAAGAAGCCAGGAAGCTGCTCGGCCCTCGGGTCGAGCAGGGGACGGTTCTGAACATTTTCAAGACGCTGAGCAACCATCCGGATCTCATGCGTCGCTGGCTGGTCTTCGCCAACCACATACTCGGTAAATCGACCCTGCCGCCGCGGGAACGTGAGCTCGTCATCCTGCGGATAGGCTACCTTTGCCAGGCGGGCTATGAGTGGGGGCAGCACGTGCTCATTGCGCGGGATGAAGGTATGACAGACGAAGAGATTCGTACGGCCATTTCCGGGCCCGATACTCCCGGTCTCAGCGATTTGGACCGGCTGCTTCTGCAGGCCACCGATGAGCTGCATGCGGATGCCCACGTTCGCGACACCACCTGGCAGGGGCTCAGCCAGCATCTTTCCACGCAGCAGCTGATGGATGTGGTTTTCACCGTGGGCCAGTACAATCTGGTTTCCATGGCTCTCAACAGCTTTGGCGTGCAACCCGATGAGGGACTGCCCGGATGGGACATCTAGCAGGCCGTCTGGCGGACAAAATCGCGATTATTATCGGCGCCGGCCAGACGCCGGGCACCACCTTCGGGAATGGTCGGGCGACGGCCCTGCGATTTGCAGAAGAGGGCGCCACGCTGCTGCTGGTGGATCGAGATCTCGATTCGGCACAGGAAACGCTTTCTCTGGTTGAGCAGCGAGGCGGCGAAGGCTGCGTTCTCCAGGCTGACGTGACTTTGGAAGCACAGTGTGCGGCCATCGTCGCCGACTGTATTGGTCGCTTTGGTCGCGTCGACGTGCTGCACAACAACGTGGGCATCGGTGCCGGGGATGCCGGGCCAACCAGCATGACCGAAGATGTCTGGGATCGAATCTTCGCGACCAACATCAAGTCCATAATGTTTACCTGCAAGCATGTCCTGCCGGTGATGCGCGATCAGGGCAGCGGAGTCATCACGAACATTTCTTCGGTTGCCGCCGTCTGCGCCGTCGGTCTTGTCGCCTACAAAAGCTCCAAAGCCGCGCTCAATGCCTATACCCAGGCGCTGGCCACCGGCAACGCTCAGTACGGCATTCGAGCCAACGTCATCATGCCGGGTTTGATGAATACGCCCATGGCCATCGAGGGGTATGTGGCGGCGGGGCACGATCGGGAAGCGCTTATCAAACGGCGTGATGCGCGCGTTCCCCTGGGCGGGAAGATGGGTGACGCCTGGGATGTTGCCAATGCAGCCCTCTTCCTGGCCTCTGACGAGGCCAGGTTCATTACCGGCGCGTGCCTGCCGGTTGATGGCGGCCAGTCCGCTCGCATTGGTTGATGCTCATTTACGACAATTATATTGTCTATAATTAGCCATTTACAGGCCACAATTATCGGCCTGACAAAGGTCCTGAGCGAATCTTTGGGTAATTTGGTAGCCGGCTGTCACGATGTGTAACAAAACGGTTGACTGCTGCATGTTCATTGCTGAGACTTCAGAGAAAGAGCATCTTGGTGCGAGCGCCAGAAAATGAATCAGAGATGGCGCAAAAACAGGGCGAAGCTGTGCGGATTCGGAGCAGACATAGCAATGAAACGCACCGCGACCGAGCCCGCGGAAAAAGGTGCAGGAACCCACGGAAGGGTCGTTGGCTATAACATGTAATCAGACAACAGATAGCTGATTAACAGGCTGTGGGTTAACAGGACGTTGACTAAAAGCTGGATCAGCTGACGAGGGTCAAAGAGTGGCGAAACCGATGCAGGTAATACATGGCGCGATAGCACTGATGCTGCTGGCAGTGGCGCTGCTGCACGTGCCCCACCCGACGCCCTTCATCTGGGTGCCCTACGCTCTGGCCAGCGCGCTTGCCACCATCAGTGTGTTTGCCGATGTCGGCCACTTTTTCTCCCGTCTTCTCGCCATTTCCACCACCATGTTGATGTTCTTCTTTTTCGCCGGATTCTTCATGGACGTGCCAAAGCTCGAGTCGGACTGGTACGTTCGTCAGGAAGGATGGTTCGTGGTCAGCACGCTGCTGGCTGCATTCGGCATGATCCCGATTCTCTCGGATTACAGCTGCCGGTGTAAGGCAGACCGCATGCAAACGCGGGCTGCTGGCGAGCGCCTTTCCTTCTTCCGCGCGCCTGGTCACGTTCGTCCGCCCAATCACTGAGTTTTCCCCGCCTGCCGAAACCGGTCGTTAGAATGGTGCTCTCTAGGGAGGTTTCATGACCCAGTCTGATGATGTGGTCGCTGCCGGCATCCGCCCCCGGCGATCGGTGCTCTACATGCCCGGCGCCAATGCTCGAGCGTTGGAAAAAGCCCGTGAGCTGTCTTGTGACTCCATCATATTCGACCTGGAAGACGCCGTTGCCGCGGATGCCAAAGATCTCGCCAGAGATCAGGTGGTGGCGGCTGTTTCCCGCGGCGGATACGGCTACCGGGAACTCGTCGTCCGGGTTAATGGCCTGGACACCCCCTGGGGGGCCGATGACGTTCAGGCGGTGGCAGGGCTTCCGCTGCAGGGCCTGTTGTTTCCCAAAGTGGAAACCGCGGCTCAGATTGATCACATGCTGGCCGTTGTGGACAAGGCTGGCGGCGACCGACTGCCTTTGTGGTTCATGGTGGAAACGCCTCTGGGCGTGCTGGACATTCGGGATCTCGCGCGCCGAACCAGCCGCCTTTCCTGTCTGGTGATGGGTACCAGTGATCTGGTGAAGGAACTGCGTGCCCGGCACACGGAGTCGAGGTTAAACATCGCCTACGCGTTGCAGCACTGTGCGCTGGTGGCTCGCGCCTGCGCTCTGGACATTCTCGATGGCGTACATCTGGACTTTCGCAACCAGAAAAGCTTCCGCGCAGCCTGTGAGCAGGCGCGTGCCATGGGATACGACGGCAAGACCCTGATTCATCCGACGCAGATCGATCCTGCCAACGAGGTCTTCGGGTACGACGCGGAAGCCGTGGGTCAAGCCCGAGCCGTTCTTGCCGCCTGGGAGGCAGCCCAGGCCGAAGGCAAAGGCGTTGCGGTGCTCGATGGCAAGCTCATCGAAAATCTGCACGCCGCGGAAGCGCAGCGTACCCTGGCGTTCGCCGAGGCGCTGTCTGAACGTTGATCTACCCTGATAGCGGGCTCTATCTGCTCGGGGTGCGGGAGCGGGTGGCAGCCGTGAGCACGGCTAACCTACGGCTTTTCGAACAGCCGGCATCACGAATTCAAGATAGGCGTCCAGAGTTTCTTCGTCCCAGGGCGCGCGCAGGGCGATGTTTATCTCGTCGGCCCCCGCATCGACGTATTCCAGAATTCTTGCTACCGCCTCGTCGGGCGTGCACAGCAGCGAACCGCCTGCGATCCTGTCGGCCATGTCGCCCCAGTCCTCCTGAAGGACCGCGCGTTGACGGTCCAGATCCTGCTCTTTCAGCGCCATGTTGAAGGTGATGTTCGCCGCGCGTTTCAACGAGCCC
Organism: uncultured Pseudomonadales bacterium; assembly: GCA_947258825.1. GTDB lineage: Bacteria > Pseudomonadota > Gammaproteobacteria > Pseudomonadales > Azotimanducaceae > UBA7803. The sequence goes on along the minus strand of CAMYJX010000001.1, from coordinate 50,263 downwards.
GGATCACGGCCTTCTTCCTCGCACCAGTGATTGAGCACGTCGTTGACGCGTGAGAACTCATCTGGCGCGAGATAGGCTGCGTTCCAGCCGTCGGCGTGATCGGCAACGATCTGCAGCGTGCGTTTTTCGCCCACACCGCCGATCCAGATAGGCAGGCGCGGCTGAACGGGCTTTGGCAGGCAGCTGACGTTATCCACCTGAAAGTGCTTGCCTGAGAAAGTGGTACGGTCTTCGGTCAGCATCCGTCGGATGACCTGGGCGGCCTCCTCCAGCATATCCAGCCGGGTTCCGATGTCCGGGAAGGGATAGCCGTGGGCGCTTGCTTCCCAGATGTGCCAGCCGGCGCCGATGCCTAGCTCGAAGCGCCCGTTGCTGATGTGATCCAGCGTGGTCGCGGCCTTGGCGAGCAGCGCCGGGTTGCGGTAGCCGACGTAAAATACCAGACAGCCGATTCTAGCGTTACGGGTCTCCGCGGCCAGCGCGCCCAGCGTCGCGAGGGCTTCGAAATGGGGCTGGGTGCCGCCTTTAGGGGGCGCCTCGTAGAAGTGATCCCAGGCGGATATCCAATCCACGCCGCGGCTGTCCAGCTTGCGCCAGAGCGCCCGCATTTCGTCCATGGCCATGTTCTGCTGACCGACGTGTACTCCCAGGGAAATGCTCATGGCGGCTGGATGCTCCGGGCTTGTGATGGAATGTGGATATGGCCAGAGTGGCGTAAAGCAGCGATGCAGCATACCTGAGCGGGTATTTGTCTGTGAAGCTGGCGGAAGATCCTCCGGGGCGCTGTGACGGCATCGTTCCGGCAGCCAGTATGCAGGCCCGATATTCATGCAATGGCGCGAATAATACCCATCGCTAAAGTGCGGTTCTTCGAGGGCGGCCACCTGTTTCTCATTCAGGGCAAGCGGTTACACTCCCTTATAATTCAATGGCTTACGGGTGCGGTCCAGAAGAAGGAACCCCTGTAGCCGGCCACCGTGGAACTCTTACGCCGATCGTAGGACTAATCCAGGTAAGTTATCAGCCTTCTGCTATAACTTAGTTAGAAATCCGAGCGGACAATGTCCTCTCACGATTTCGAAGCGCCCCGGTGACGACCCCCCTCCCCAATCCCCAGTCGCCGGGGCTCTTTTTTCCCCTGATGGACCTTCGGGTGCGGTTCCTGCATTCGCAACATCACCGCCCATCAGCCTTCGAATCTGCTCCGAAACAGCTCGCGCTTGAGCGCCCACCTCGTGCCCATCAATACGAGGGTGTGAACAGTCAGCACCGTGACCAGCGCGCCCGCCAGGGGCACCACGAACCCCTTGCCCAGAAACCAGGCAAGTATCACCACAGGCAGCAGCCGCAACGCCAGCATGCGGAAGGTGGAACTTCTGTTTCCGCCGTCCAGCAGCGCGAAGGCGCCGGCAAGCATCCACACCGAAAGTGGCAGCAGCACCAGATACAGGATCAGACTCATGGCGTGATGATCTCCACTCTGCCTTCATCCGCCAGCACTCGGACGCGTTGGCCATCTCTCAGTCTCGAGGTGCAGTTACCGACGTCCACGAGACAGGGAATCTGGTATTCCCGTGCGATGGTACCCGCGTGAGAAAGATAGCTGCCCACTTCTACCACAACGGCCGCAGCGACCGGAAACAGGGGCGTCCAGGCAGGATCGGTATAGGGGGCGACCAGAATGTCTCCCGGGGCGAGGTGCGCCGCCGTAGTCGGGTCCGTAATGATGCGGACGGGACCTTCGGCCGTACCCGGACTGGCGCAGTGTCCTTTCAGTTCCTGGCTCGTGGTCTGCTCGTCAGATATTTCGTCTGATGTGGCTTCCATGTCGGCTATGTGTATGGTTTCCGGTGGCCGCTGACGGCTGAGGCTCTGGCTCAGCCGCCGCCGCTGGCGGACTCTTCCCGCCACGTCCATCCAGTCCAGCTCGCCACGGCTCAGCGCGTCCGCTTCAGCCCAGGACAGAAAGAACACGTCGTCCTGAACGCGCAGCCGTTCATCCTGTACGAGCCTCAGCCCCAGGTTCATAAGCTTGCCGCGCACCGTGGCGAACGCCATGGTGTGATAGTGGCGGGTATCCTCCCGCAGCGTGACGTAGTAGCGAATGCGCCGCACCAGATACAGAGCGAGACGCTGCTGCCAGCGCCGAGGCAACGCCTGACGCAGCGCGTCCCTGGCCAGCAGGTGCAGGCTGTGCCTGTCCGTGGCGATCTGAAGGTCCTCCTGCAGATAGTTGCGAACCATCTGCAGCACGGTTGCCGGGTCTTCCCGCCAACGCGGTGTAGCGAGCTCGATCTCGCGAACGCAGCGGTGACCGTAGTTGCTCAGAAATTCGGTAAGGCCTCGGGAGAACGGATGCTCGATGGGCAGGCTCGCGAGCAATTCGGAATAACCACCGGGCGCCTGGGCGTGGAGCTTGGCAGCGAGCTGTGGGTCTTCGGCCGCTACTTTCGCAAGCTGCTGGATACCTTCGATCATTTGTCGCGAGCGCATATCCGGCTCGCCGCTGCAAAGGTGGTTGATGTGGTTCTCCGGGAAATCCGGCGCGTAGCGGGCGATAAAACTTCGAAGGGCGCCGATGTAAAGAAAGTATCGTCCGGCAGAGATGTTCGCCTGCAGCGCCTGACGTCCCATGGACTCGAAGGGCCCCCGGCCGAAAGCCAGGCGGAACAGGGCAGCCCGCGGATCGTAGCTGTCGTCCTCCTCCACGCTCCTGCACAGCTCGGCGAAGGCGCCGAGGCTTTCCCGGCTCAGGCCGGCCGTTCGGTGCCAGCTGATGCCAACGGCGAGGTAGGCGGCTACAGCAGCGACTGCGGCAAATGGTGCTTTGCGCCAATCGATTTTGAGCCGCGGCGCGGCGCCGCGCAGCAGGATGGCGTCGGCCAGCTGCCGGTTGCTCCATTTGAAGGGCAGCAGCTGCGCCATGCGTCGGAAATTCAGGTAGTAGCGGCCGTCGATGAATCGACCCAGCGAAGCAGGCAGAACCTGGCCGAGGAGGTCGGCTGACATAGGGGTGAGCGGTTCCAGGAAGTTTTCCGCCACCGGTTTGAAAAGTATCCACTCTCCGGGGGGGTAAATTGCGTGCCCCGCAGAAAACGATGGTCCCGCATCGGCCGAGCCATCGCTGGTTGCCAGGCTGGTAATGGGCCTGCTTTGCAGAATGAAAAGGCTGTTGCCGGCGAATGCCCATTCGACGTCCTGAGGCCCGCCGAAGAGCGCCTCTGCAGCCAGCGACTGCTGCAGCACTGCTTCTGCCTGCTCATCCGACAGCACCCTCACCCCCTGCTGCTGAGCGGGCACGGGTTCCAGTCGGGAACCATCCGGGTTATCCATGCTGGCGGAAACTTTGTGTCGCTTGCGGCCGACATGCTGACGCAGAACACTTCCGCTGCGAGAGAGAAACAGACGATCAGGGGATACCCTGCCGTCCACCAGCGCCGCACCGAGGCCCCAGGTGGCCTCAATGCAGACGGCCGAATCGAACTGGCCCGTGGGATCGCTTGTGAAACACACGCCCGCGCGGTCCGCCTGAATCATGCGCTGGACCACTACGGCCATGGCGAAGCGCTCTGTGGATGCCGGTCCTCTGTCGGCTCGGTACGATCGGGCGTGGGCCGACCACAGGGACATCCAGCACTGGCGAACGGCCTGAGAGAGGCGGTTTCGATCGATGTAGTAGTAGGTGTCATGCTGGCCAGCGAAGCTCGCGCCCACAGCGTCCTCTGCCACCGCGGAGCTGCGGACGGCCAGCGGCGTGTCGGCCTCGGGAAAATGGGTTTCAACGGCGCGCTGCAATTCGTGCAGCAGGGATGCCTGCAGTTCCGGCGGTTCCGGAACCCGGGTGGGATCTGGCGTCGGGAAGTGGCTGTGAAACGCTTCAGTGGTCACCACGAATGCGTCCGGAACCGACAGGCCCGCGATGAGCAACTCGTGCAGGTGCGCTGCCTTACCGCCAACCAGTTCCCGGTCCGCAGCATCTGACGCCTGCAGGTCTAATACCCAGCGAGTCAAGTTCCCGTGCGCTCCATCAAAGGGTGTCGGGATGGTACGCAGGGGTATCGCGGTTCACAACCGCGCGGATGGGTTCAGGCTGGCCCGGCTCCGGCAGCGTCGGGGCTGGTGCCCGGATCTGCCCGGCGCCCCCAGTCAGGCCCGCGCATGCGACGCCGGAGCCAACGCTTCGACAGCGTGTAGGCAGCTTTGAGCTGGTGAGGCACGGCCAGCATTGCCGGCGTGGCCACCAGGGTCAGCACGGTGGCAAAGGTCAGTCCGGACACGATGGCCTGGGAAAGCGGTACCCAGAATGAGGACAGCTGTCCGCCGTAGATGATCGTCCTGTTGATGAAGTCGATGGACAGATTGCTCGCCAGCGGCAGCAGGCCGAAGATGGTCGTCACCGTTGTCAGCATGACCGGTCGCAGACGCTGCGCCCCGGTCCGGACGATCAGGTTGATGTAGGTGAGCTCAGGGTGTTCTCGCTTGATGTGGTTATAGGTATCGATGAGCACGATGTTGTTGTTCACCACGATCCCAGCCAGGGCGATGATGCCGATGCCCGAGAGCATGGCGCTGAAGGGTTGCTGAAGAATCAGCAGGCCAAGTAGAACACCGGCTGTGGACATGACCACCGCGATGAGGATCAGCAGGCTCTGGTAGATGCTGTTGAACTGCGTAACGAGCAGAACGAACATCAAAAGCAGCGACATCATGAACGCGGCCTGCACGAAAGCCATGGAGGCCTCTTGCTCTTCGTTGGCGCCGCGGAATTCGATGTTCAACGCGGGGTCGAAGGTTTGCTCGTCCAGCCAGGCCTGTATCTCCTTCACCACATCGTCCGCGAGTATGCCTTCCGCTACGTTGGCGCGAATGAACTCGACGCCGATACCGTCGATACGCTGTAAGGTGTCGACGTTGGGAGACGGGTTGCGCTGTACGAAGTTCGAAATCGGCACGAGGCCTTTGGGGGTGGATATTCTCAGGTCGTCCAGAGCTCCGATGCCTCGCTCCTCGCTGGGATAGCGAACGCGGATGTCCACCGCATCGTCGGCCTTGTCCGGTCGGTACTCGCCGACTTTCACCCCGTTGGTCACCAGTTGCACGGCGACCCCGACCTGTGACACGTCCGCGGCGTAGAGGGCTGCCTGCGCGCGATCGACCGTAAGTTGCCATTCGATGCCGGGCAGCGATCGGGTATCGTCCAGGTCCAGCAGCGAAGGAAGGGTGTTCATGTAATCCCGTACCCTTGCCACGGCGGGTTCCAGCAGCTTTCGATCATAGGAAGAAAACTGAATCTGGACGGGTTTGCCCACCGGCGGCCCCTGCTCCATTTTCTGGATCTCAACGGTAATGCCGGCCAGCGATGCGGTACGCTCGCGGATCTCTTCGAAAATCTCCGCGCCTTTGCGCTTCCGTTCGTTTTCGTCGTGGAGCTCTATGAACAGGCTGCCTATGCGGTCGAAGCCGCTGCGGGAGAAGCCGCCGGTCAGGACGGTGGACGTGTTGATGCTCTTGATGCCCTTGATGTCGAGTATTTCCTGCTCGGCTTCGGCGACGAGGTCGTTGATCTCGCTGGCGGCCAGGTTGCCGCGAGCACGCACGGTGGCTATGGCGAATTTGGGATCGGAATCCGAGAAGAAGATGACGCCCTGTCCGTACTTGCCGTAAGCCCAGAACGTGGTCACCAGGGTCATGAGCACCAGGGAGATGGTTACCAGCGCGTAACGGCTGGCGTAGGACAGCAGCCGTGCGTAGAGCCCGGTTATGCTGTTCAGCTTGGTCGGATCTCCGTCTTCCAGCTGCTTCAGGGTTTCTATTGCCGCATCGTCCTTCGCGCCCGCCTTGCCGAAGAGCGAGCCCAGCATTGGGCCGAATACCAGAGCGTACAGCAGAGATCCCGACAGCACGGTGAATACCGTCACCGGCAGGTAGCGCATGAATTTTCCCGGGATGCCAGGCCAGAACATCAGCGGGAGGAATGCTGCCAGGGTTGTAGCGATGGAGGCGGTCACCGGCCAGAACATGCGCTTGGCAGCCAGCGCGTAGGCGGCGCGACTTTCGAATCCTTCGGTCATTTTCCGGTCGGCGTACTCGGTAACGACGATGGCGCCGTCGATGAGCATGCCGAGCCCCAGCAGCATGCCGAACATGACCATGAAGTTGAAGGTGTACCCGAGCAGATAGATGAATATCAGGGAGAACAGGAACGATACGGGAATGCCGATCCCCACGATGATGCCGCTGCGCAGCCCCATGGCGGCAACCACCAGCACCATCACCAGAGCCAGGGCGGTAAAGATGTTGCCTTCGAGCTCTCGCACCTGGGCCTCTGCGAAGGGCGCCTGGTCCTGGGTGTAGGTGACGCTCACCTTTGCCGGCATCTCCTGCTTGTGACGCTCGACGATGCCTTTGATCTGGTTGATGGTGTCGATGATGTTTGCGTTAGCCCGCTTGTTAACGGCCAGCGATATCGTCGTCTGGCCGTTCACTCTGGCGTAGCTGGTGCGATCTTTGAAAGTGCGCCGGACGGTTGCTACGTCCCCCAGGGTAACGACGGTATCACCGCTGGTCTTGATAGGCAGCTGAAACACGTCCTGGGCGTCGTCGATGACGCTGGGCACCTTCACGGAAAAACGGCCCTCGCCGGTGTCGATGCTGCCCGCCGGAATCAGCCGGTTGTTGCGCAGGATCGTGTTGATCAGCTCTTCGTTCGAGACCTGGTAAGACTCCAGCGCCGTCGGGTCGATCACGGCTTCCAGAAGCTCTTCGCGGTGCCCGCGCAGCTCGGCCTCGAGGACACCTGAAATTGCTTCGATGTCATCCCGCAGATCGATGGCGATGTTGTAGATCATCCGCTCCGGGACGTCTTCTCCCACCAGATTAATCTGAATCATCGGGAATTCTTGGGTAGTCGCCTCCTCGACGAAGGGCTCTTCGGCGGTGCTCGGCAGCTCCGGTTTGGCCCGGTCCACGGCTTCTCTCACGTCGAGCAGCGCGGTGTCGAGGTCCTGGTCGGCGTCGAATTCCACCATGAGATTGGCGACGCCTTCCGAGGCGTAGGCGGTGAGCTCCTTGACGCCCTCAACCTTTCGAAGCTCGATTTCCAGAGGCATCACCAGCAGGCGCTCGGCATCCTCGGGCGAGATGCCTTCATGTACGGTCGTGATGATGAAGAAGGGCACTTCTACGTGCGGTTCGTTGGCGATGGGGATGGCGCTGCGGGCGGCGAGACCCGCAATGACCACCATCAGCATCAGCAGCAGGGTCGTCCGCGAGCGGCCAATGGCCGCATCGATGAGTGATCTCACGAAGTCGTCTTCAGCGCGAGCAGGGACGGCGCGGTCGCGGCGTCTCGCGACCGCGATGCGCCGTCATCGGCAGCCGTACTGGATCTGTCGCCGGAGGTTTCGGTGTCGCCGCGCGAGTGTTTCTCGTTGGTAATGACCTCGGCGGGCATGCCGGTGGCCGGTTCGTAGCTGATCTCTACCACTTCCCCCGGGACCACCATTTCCTGACCCACCGTAATGACGGTAGCGACCTCGGGCAGCCCGGAGACCCAGACCCCATCGTTGTCCGTTCGAACGATCTGCACGGGATGATATTCGACCTGGTTCTGCTCGTTCACCGTTCGAACGCCGATGTTGCCTTCATCGTCCAACGCGAATACCGCAGGGCTGACCTTCTGCGCCATCACCTCCGCGATGGGAATGTGGATCTCGGTGGTGATTCCGGAGCGTAAGGCGTAGTCGGGATTCGGCACCTTCACTTCTACAGCGTAGGTGCGCGTCGCCGCGTCGCTCTGCAGGCCTATGAAGCTGACAGGACCGCTTATCTCCCGCCCGTCGGTGAGCAGACCGCGGACGCTCTGACCGACCTGAAGCTGCTGAACGTTTTTCTCCGGCGCGCGGCCTACCAGCAGCATCGGATCCAGATCGACCACGGTCGCGCACGGCTTGCCTGGACTCGCGTAGTCGCCGACTTCCATATGGATGTCTTCCACGATGCCGGCGAAGGGCGCCCGTACGTACGTTCGCGCGATGCTCAACTCGCTGCGTTCCAGCTCGGCCTGCGCGGCAGCGCGACGCGCCTTGGCTTGAGCAATGGCCGTTTCGGACTGGAAGCCCCGCTCCTTCAGGCGCAGGCTGCCGGCGTATTCGATTTCAGTCTGATTTAGCTTCTCGCGCGCCTCGCGCAGACCGGCCATCCGATCGTCCATTGCGATCCGGCAGAGCAGGTCACCCACCGCCACCGGGGTGCCGCGTTCGATCGGGCGTTCCACGATGCGACCGGCGATTTCGGCTTTCACCGCAACCGTGCGCTTGTTTTCGGTTCGGCCGCGCAGCACAACCTCCTCCAGCTGGGGCGACGCGTTCAGAACTCTGGCTCTAACCCGGGTGGGGGCGAGGTCCTGGAGCTTGGCCAAGCGTTCTTCGTTGATCTGAGCCACCGTGGGGTGCTCGTCGATGCCGTCTTCATTCAGCTGCCCGGAAAGCAGCCACAGCCCGATGACCAGGGCAATGACGATTGCCGTAACGTAAGTACTGCGCATGGTTCAGGCGTTCCACCTCATTGAAGTTACGAAAAGTAACACAATTGGTCAGACCAAGCCAGAGATTTGGTCATACCAATTCGGCAAGACTAGAAAAAACGATGTCGATTTCATGTGAAAAAGGGGGCAGATGCCCCCTTTTTTACGCTGCGCAGCATTTCACGACCCGAAACCGCGCGATTTCGCCTCCGGTGCGGCTGTTTCAGACGGCTCTTTATGCCGCTGCGCTGTTTCTTTATGCCGCTGCGCTGTCTTTTTATGCCGCTGCGCTGTCTCTTTATGCCGCTGCGCTGTCTTTTTATGCCGCTGCGCTGGGCTGGGCAGCCATGCGGTCGAAAAATGCCTGAACGTTTTTGTTTTCCGGGTTGAGGGGCTGGCCGACGGCTGCTCCGAAAGACAGGAAACAGTAGAGGAGAATATCTGCCAGGGTCAGGCGGTCGCCGCAGAGATAGTTCTTGTCGGCTAATTGCCCATCCAGCCAGGCCAGGCGATCCTGGGCGATCCGCTTCAGACCCTCTGCGGCCTCCGGTACCGTCACCATTCGATCTTTGAAAATCGGTAGCCCTTCTGCGAAACGGAAGCCGTTTGTCAGCGGCTCGCAGATGTTCAGGTCCACCCGGCGGGTCCACATGCGGGTTTCGGCCCGTTCTTCCGGCGTGCTGCCAATCAGGGAATCTCCCGGGCTGACCTCGTCCAGGTACTCACAGATCGCAGTGATTTCAGACAGATAGTCGCCGTTGTCCAGTTCCAGGCAAGGTGACCCTCCGGTGGGGTTTTTGGTCAAGTAGTCGCCTTGCCGGTTCTCGCCAGCCATCACGTCGATGTCTTCAGAGTCCAGGGTGATGCCGCGCTCGGCAGCGAACATTCGAACCACGTGTGGGTTTGGGCCAACAGAGTTGATCAGTTTCATAGCGTCCTCCCGAAATGTGTTGTCCCGTTATTCTAAGGACAGCGGTTGCCGCCGGCTATCCGTAGTCGATGCGACCCGGGTTCCGTGCCGCTGTTCACCACTCGCCGATGTTTTCCATGTCTTTCCACGGCGCCGCCGGTGGCAAAGCTTCCCCGTGCTGCAGCAGCTCGACGGAGATACCATCTGGCGAACGTACGAAGGCCATGCGGCCGTCTCGCGGCGGGCGGTTGATTGTCACGCCGGAATCCAGCAGATGCTGGCAGGTGGCGTAGATGTCATCGACGGCATAGGCGAGATGACCGAAATTTCGACCGCCGGTATAACTCTCGGGATCCCAGTTGTAGGTGAGTTCGACCTGGGCTTCCTCATCTCCCGGCGCGGCGAGAAAAATCAGGCTGAAACGCCCCTGGTCGTTGTCATATCGGCTCAGCTCTCTAAGGCCCAGCTTGTTGCAGTAGAAGTCGATGGAGGCGTCCAGGTCCGAGACCCGGACCATGGTGTGCAGATATTTCATTTCGATGTCCCTCTGGTGTGCCTGGCCTGCGCCACGCTTGAACGCGGCATCTTAGCAAGGTCATACGGACGGGCAAAAAAAACCCCGCAGAAGCGGGGTTAGCCTATTGGTCACTACAAGGTCTTTGGAGAGTATTTCAGGTCGGGGCGATCAGGTGGTCAGCCCGGGCACCGGTTTCAGAGCGTGAATAACGAGACGATGCTGGCAGACAGCACTAAGAAGGCACTGAGGAGTAGAGTGCTTTCTTGTGGCGTAAGCCGATGCTCGGCCGCCTGTGCTGCGATCTTCGCAGCCTGGGTCCCTCTTGTCCCGTGGGCAGCCGATGTCCTGTTAACGTCTTGCATTACTGTATGTTCCAAGCTCTTTAGACCTGATGCTGAACCTTACGGCCCAAGCCTGCAGAAGCGTATGAACAATTGTGGAAGCAATCTGGACGTGAACGAATCAGGGATCAATATCCCTTTCATCGGTTTTCAGACTGGCCAGTTCCGCCTTTCGCTGCTCGATGGCATGCTGATAAGCGCGCACCACAGAAGCGGGTAAAGGCCGATTGCCCCGCTGACTCCGTGCCTGTCGGTGCTCGAACTCTGCGGTCAGGGTCTTTATGCTTCCCTCGAGAAGCGCCGCTTTTTCGCGCGGTTTCTTCGGCATCGTGCGCCTGCATTTGAAGTTGGTGCTTGGAATCTAACCATTGCTGCAAGGGGAGATTTTTTGGATTTGTATTGGCTGTGTCTCAAAAACGTGGTGTTGGCACCGATTGGCAGGCTGATGGCCCCTGGTTCCCCCGTCCGCGGACGCACCTCTGCAGGCGTTTGGGCATGCGTTTGGGCAGGCGTATGGGCCTGTCTCCTGCTGGCGACCGGCTGCGTCGTCAATCCGGTCACGGGACAGCGGGAGCTGGGATTCGTGTCTACAGAACAGCAGATTCGGATGGGCGCGCAGCAGTACGTGCCAGCCCAGCAGATGCAGGGCGGACAGTACAGCGTAGACCCCGAGGTCGTGGCCTACGTGCAGCGGGTCGGTCAGCGGGTCGCCGCCGTCAGTGATATCGCGCTCCCCTACGAGTTTGTCGTGCTCAACAGCTCGGTGCCCAACGCCTGGGCATTGCCCGGCGGCAAGATGGCCATCAATCGCGGGCTTCTGACCGAATTGCGCAACGAGGCAGAGCTGGCAGCCGTGCTTGGCCACGAGATCGTTCACGCCGCGGCGCGTCACGGAGCCAAGGCGGTGGAGCGGGGCATGGTTACTCAGGTTCTGATGGTGGGGGTCGCCATCGGCGCCGGCGGTGGCGATTACGCCAACGCGGCCCTCGGTGCCGCCCAGACGGCGGCCGGATTGCTGAACCAGAAGTACGGCCGCGACGCGGAACGCGAGTCCGACTTTTACGGTACGCGCTACATGGCGAAGGCCGGCTACGACCCTCAGGCTGCGATCACGTTGCAGGAAACCTTCGTTCGGCTGTCGGAAGGCCGCGAAACAGACTGGGTGCAAGGCCTCTTTGCGAGCCACCCGCCGTCGGAGGAGCGGGTGGCGAATAATCGTCAGCTGGTGGCTGAGCTGCGCGAGGAAGGGTACGTGGGTGGTGAGTTCGGGGCGCAGACCTACGAGAATGCCATGCGCCAGCTTCGTGCCGATGAAAAAGCTTACGCCGCCCACGATGAGGCGGGTCGGGCGCTGCGGGACGGCAAGCTGGACGAAGCGCAGACCCTGATTCAGAAAGCCCTGGATCTGCAGCCAGCGGAGCCGACCTTCCACGGCTTGAGGGGCGATATACGCCTGGAGCAGAAGCGCTATGACGACGCGGTGATCAACTATGACCGGGCCATAGGCCGTGATCCGCAGTACTTCGTCTACTATCTGGGCCGCGGCGTGGCCCGTGCCAATCTCGACCAGCGTGCAGACGCCAAGGCCGATCTCGGGCGCTCTCTGGAGCTCCTGCCCACGACGATCGCCTACCGGGAGCTGGGCAGCATCGCCGAGGCTGAGGGCGATATCGACGAGGCGGTACGCTACTACCAGGTTGCAGGCCGGGGTGGCGGTCCCGCCGGCCAGGCGGCGCTGACCAGAGCTGTGCGTCTGGACCTGCCGCGAAATCCGGACCGCTATGTAGAGACTCGTTTGAGTCAGGATGCATCCGGTCGGCTGATCCTGCAGATTTCGAATCCCACGCCGCTGTCGCTGACGGACGTGAGGGTCAGAGTGGATGTCCAGACGGCTCAGGGCAGTACGCGGCGCTACGACCGAAAGCTGTCTCGGCTCGAATCCGGCCAGGCGCAGCAGCTGCTGGTGGCAGATGATGCGACCGCGTTCACCAACGCCAGTGCGGTAGTGCTGGAGGCCCGCGCGGACTCCTGACTCGGCGCGGCCCGCTGAAAGCCCGCCTAAGCCGTCGGCAGCTTGACCCGCGCGGTGCCGAAGATACGGGTTTCCCCTGCCTCATTCTTTACCGACAGGTCCAGCTCGACCGTGCCGCTTTCTTCGTCGATATCCGTTACGACGGCGCTGATGTGGCAGGGTTGGTCGGCGAGCAGCGGCGCGCGGAATACCGTGTCTACATGTTCCACTCGCGCTGAGGGTGCCCATTGATGGATCATGCTGGTCAGGAAACCCATAGCCATGATGCCGGGTACCAGCGCGCCGGGGAGACCCTGGCCTCGAGCCCGTTGGTGATCGCTGAACCGGCCACCGCCGTCGCCCCAGCCCACTGCTGCTGCGAATGGGGTTACGGCGGAGAGCGAGGTGTCGGGCTCGAACGGCGCCAGCTCGGCGCCGAATTCAACGTCTGCGATGTTCGCGACGCTCATGTTTCCGGTTTCTCTCTTATGACCATGCGGGAATCGCTGGTGGCCAGATGCTCGCCGCTGCCGGCGTAGATTTCCATCCGCGAGACGATAAAGATCATTCGCCCGGACCGGCCGCTTTTTGCATATATATCGTGCAGATGGGTTCGGCCGTTCAAAGGTGTTCCCGGCCGCACCGGTCGCAGGCAGTCCACGGCTTTGCCGCCGTCCATCGGGATGCCGCCGAGATTTGGAAAATCCAGGGGCAGATGCCGGCCGGATGCCAGGCTCGCCAGCATGGCCGGCGTGGCCTGAAATTCTTCGTGCTCAGGATCGGTGAACTGCGGGCGGGTCTCGCCGCACATTCGGGCGACGGTCAGCGCGTTGTCTATCCCTATCTCGAAGTCCGTTCGATCGAACTCCAGATTGAGAAACTGGGACTTCAGCGCTTCGATGTCGACCATGAGGTATATCTAAGACCGGCTTGTTGCGTCGGCGAAATCCAGCAGGGCCTGCATCGTAAGTTCCGGCGCTTCGAGTGGCAACAGGTGCCCGGCGTTCAGTTCCTGCAGCGTGCCGTTGGGGAACAGGGTGATGAGCGCCTGGAAAAACTCGTTGGAAAAATGCCCCTTGGCCGCGTGAACCAGCAGCACCGGCGCATGAACCTTCGGGGCGAATTCCAGGGCGTCCAGCTCGCCGGTGGTGGCGAAGATGTGGGCCTCCAGATCCGGATGACATTTCAGGGCAACGCTGCCATCCGGCAGATCCTGCATGCCGTGCTGCAGGTACAGATCCAGAGCCCGGGGCCGCCATGGGGCGAACATGGGCTTGTTTCGCCAGCCGTCCCGTGCCGCGGACCTGGAGGGCCAGACGCGCTTTCTTCGTCGGGTCATCGCCACCAGCTGGCGGCGCCGGTCACCGGAAAGGTCGACGGAGAACGCGCCTGAGTCACCGGTTGTGGGCAAGCCAAAATGATGCAGCAGCTCGGGCGTCGGATGGATGGGTGGGTCGAGCATGGCGATGCGCTTGAACAGCCCCGGCTGGGCCGCCTCTGCTGCCGCCGTAATGATCCCCCCCAGCGAGCTGCCGATACCGTAATCGATCTGCTGTTGGTCGTGGGTGCGCAGCAACTGCCTCGCCACCTCGATCAGGTCGCGAACGAAGTAGGACCAGCGGTATCCATCAGGCACCGTGCGGGGATCCGAATCGCCGTGGCCTCGGGCGTCGATCGCAATCACGTGGAAATGTTCGGCAAGAGACTCAGCGACCAGACCCCAGGTGGCACCGCACAGGCCGTTGGCGTGATGCAGCAGCGCGATGGGGCCGCTGCCACCGAAGTCCCAGCCCGCAATCGTGATCCTGCCGTGCGGCGTTGCGGGGTCCGTAATGGTCCAGCGCAGCGGCTGGTGCTGCGTGCTCACACCTGTCCGATGTATTCGTCCATGTGTGCCTTTTGCAGCGCTACCTTCTTCGCATGGTCCATGTCGTAGTGCAGACGCGACACGATGCGCTGCGCGTAGAGGCCGCCGCCCGCCTGAATGTTGGTGACGGCGTTCCAGCCGCCGTAGGCATCGGCGGTGAGGTCACGAATGGCGTGAAACAGCCGGGTCCGGTAGATACCGTCCACCGACTGCATGGTGCCCATGTACTTGCGCGCCAGATGGCCCACCTGCTGGTTTTCCAGATCTGCAATTCCCGGAGCGGTGAGGATCGCGCCGCCGCCGATGTCGTGCAGGTGGCGGACCATCATCGACCAGTTGGCGGCGCCATGGTACTTGCCGGCGTTGGTGTAGAGCTCGTCTGGAAACGCCGCGCCGTCGGAGGTGATGTGACAGTTCTCGATGGCGGCCTCCAGGCTGGCACGAATCAGCGTGGCGTTGATGAGCATCTCCGAGATTTTCTCTTTGATGTGCCCGGTGCGCTCCAGCCCGTTGGCTTCCGATACCAGCTGGGCGAACCCCACCAGCGCCTCGTAGCCGCTTACCATGCTGGAAAGGCCGCCCAGACGCTCCCACAGGCCCAGGGAATGTGCGAACACGCCTGCCAGTTCCGGGTTGGCGTCCAGGAAGACTCGCTCTTTCTCGACGAAAACGTCGTCGAAGATGACGAACCCTTCCGGCGTATGGTGGCGGCTGGAGATGGGAAAATCCCGCGGGTCTTCGTGCCGCGGCGCGTAGGTCGTGTTGATGATTTTCACCCCGGGCGCGTTCACCGGCACCATGCAGGCAACGGAGTAATCTTCCTCGCCAGGCTTCATCGATTTCGTTGGGATGGTCATCAGCTCGTGGCCCATGGAAGCCGCGGAGATGTGCAGCTTCGCGCCGCGAATCACGATGCCGTCATCCCGGCGCTCGACGATGCGCACGTACTGGTCCGGGTCGTCCTGATTGCTCGGACGTCGGCTGCGGTCGCCTTTGGAATCCGTGATGCATTGGGTAATGCGGACATCCCGCTGCTGGGCATCCTTGATGTAGGTGCGGATGCGCCGGGCATTCTCCGGCAGGGTCGACTCGATGCGGTCCGCGGCCGTAAGCAGGGTCATGATGGACGCGTAAGTGACGTGGGTCAGCAGGTCCACCGTCTCGTGCAGCTCTACCTGCTCGCGCAGTTCCTCCGTGGACCCCGGTACTTTCATGAATGCGCCAATGGCGTTCGGGGCGGGGTCGTAAAATCGGTCGTAGCCCTGGGCTCCGGAATTCACCGTGATGCCGAGGATTGGATCTTTCGCCACATCTTCGACCACCCGGCCCTCGAAATAAGTCTCGCGACCGTCATTCAACGACGCACGATACTGGTCTCCCGTCATCATGGTGCTGTTCCTCCCCTGAGAGTCTTTGCGCAATTCAGAGCGTCTGCGGCCCTGTGCGGGTGTCGCGCAGAATGTTAATACAGACGTTGTCGTTTCACTATGTGTGCTGATCCGGGCTTGCCTGATCCTGGGCGTTGGGGTCGGCGCGTTGCTCAGCGCTGCACCCAGCCGCCGCTGAACGGGATGGCCTGGCCGACGAAGAAATTGCTGTCCTCGCTGGCGAGGAACAGCGCGAAGCGGGCGTCTTCTTCCGCCGTAGCCAGACGGCCGAGCGGGACCTGGCGTCTCAGCGATGCCTGAAATGCTTCTCGGGCCTGGAGTTCGGGCGGGTAGTAGTCGGGGTTCTCGACGTAGTTCTGGGCGATGAGGTTGACCTGGACGTTGAACGGGGCTACCTCTACGCCCACCGACTGGACATAGCCCACCTGCGCGGACCGGGCTGCGCTATACGCGGCCACGGTTTTAGACCCCTTCAGAGCCACGGCGCTGCCGTACACGACGATCTTTCCCTGGCGGCGTTCCATCATCTGAGGCAGCAGCGCACGGGAGAGGCGATGCAGCGGGTGAACCATCATATTGAACGCCATCTCCCAGCGGTCGTCGTCGAGATCGCCGACCGGCGTGCCTCCGAAGCTGGGCGACGCCAGGTTGGCGATGAAGACATCCACCCGGCCCGCTTCTTCCGCCAGCGCTTCGCAGGCGCCAGCCTGAGTCAGGTCCCGGGTATCCGCTATGACCTCCGCCCCCTCTGCGGTGAACAGGGCGATGGTCGCCGGGCCCATGAAGTCATCCGCCTGGGTGACCAGCACCCGCTTGCCTGCCAGTTGTCCCGCCATTGCCACGCTCCCGAAATGAACTTGGGGTAAGGTTACTGGAATTCACAGCTGGAGAAGAGACCATGACGGATGCCGTGACCGTTTATGACCACCCGCTGTCCCCCTACGGGCAGAAGGTGAAGATCGCGCTGCTGGAAAAGGGCGTGCCGTTCCAGGCGCCGCTGCCCGATGCCATCGGCAGCGGCGCGACCAGCGGAGACTTTGCCGCGGCCAGCCCCCGTGGCGAGGTTCCGGCGCTGATCGACGGAGACGTTAAGATCTTCGATTCCTCCGTGATTCTAGAGTACATCGAGGACCGCTGGCCCCAGCCGCCGCTGCTGCCTGCAACGCCCCTGGAGCGTGCAAGAGTCCGGATGCTCGAGGACGCGATGGACACCCACTTCGAGGCCATTACCTGGGGCCTTTCCGAGATCGTCAACTTCGGTCGCGCTCCCGGGCCGCTTGGTGAAACCATGCAACACCGGGCCGGCGAGCAGATTGCAGCCTGGTATCTCTGGCTCGAAACACAGCTGGCCGACCGCGCCTGGTTCAACGGCGATGCTTTCGGCTGGGGCGATCTTTGCGTTGCGCCCTTTGTCAACGGTGCCGTGGGCTTCGGGCATTCGCCTGCCGAGGAAAGCGCGCTCGGTGGC
Source organism: uncultured Pseudomonadales bacterium (assembly GCA_947258825.1). Taxonomy (GTDB): domain Bacteria; phylum Pseudomonadota; class Gammaproteobacteria; order Pseudomonadales; family Azotimanducaceae; genus UBA7803. The sequence continues at coordinate 33,237 of CAMYJX010000001.1, read as the reverse complement.
TGGCTGGCCCGGGTCAGCCAGCGTGACAGCGTCGCCCAGTGCGCCCGGGCGGCGGCGGCGGTGGGCTTCGACAGCGACGCCGTGAGCCTGCCGGCCGTTCGCCAGGCCATGGAGCAGGGGTTGTTCAAACGGGAGTATCGCGATCACCGGCTGGAGTGGATGATCAAGACCGGCGGCATGGAGGTGGTGCAGGACGGCCTTGCCAGGCAGAATATCCGTTTCATCGACCCGTTTCCCGGCTGAGGGTCCTGCTCAGCGTATCCCGCGAAGCAGTCGATCCAGCAGGTCGGCACCGGTGATGATTCTGGGCTCCTGACCCCACAGCAGCACCACGTCTCGGTCGATGACTCCGTTGCGATCGCGTTTGCCACTCCGCAGCAGCCGGATGACTTCGCCCAGCGATGTATGAGCGTCCCTGAGGATCACCGGTCGGTGACAGTAGTCGTAAGGTTTGAGCTTTTCCGGAGTAAGCAGAGCCTGCCGCAGAAAGCCGTCGGCATCCAGCAGCAGCCTGGGCTGCTTTTCAAGATCGGTGAGAATGATCCATTTTTTTCCGGAAGCGTTGATCTTCTGCAGGAAGGGGTCGTTGGTAGTTCCGGTCAAGCTCGGGAATCGTGGCAGATCGACATCTGTTCCGAGGGCGATGATGCTGTCGGGGTCTACTTTTTCACCCTCATCCGTAGCCGCCAGGTCGTCTATGTCCAGGAAATTCAGGGCGCCGATTCCTTCCACCGAACCCACGTCGCTGTCGTCTTCATCCACGTGTTTCAGAAGAATGTTGCGGATCACGTGCTCCTCAAAAAACTGCGCCGACTCCTTGCCCAGCCACCTGTCCAGCAGCAACGCTGAAGGCTTTGCGACGGGAAACAGGAGATACTGATACATCTGCAAAATTGGCGAAAGCAGAGAGGCCATGCGCAGTGAATGCCGGGAAAAGTACGCCTGAGGAACGATCTCGCCGAACAGGGTGATGAGCACGGTCGAGAAGAGAAAGGCCATAACCCCGCCGAGCAGTGAGTCCGTCAGCAGCGCAAGCAAAACGTTGATGCCGACGTTGCCCCAGAGGATCGTCGTGAGCAGAAAGTTCGAGTCCCGGCGCATTCTGAGTACCCGCGCGGCCCGCGTGTTGGTTTCAGCCTCCGCCTCCAGCTGCAGGCGGCTGAGGCCGAAGAAGGCAAGATTCAAACCGGAAAACATGGCCGATTGGGACAGGCAGAGAACGATACCCAACCAGACGTATTCAGTTCCCATGCTCATCGACCTCTGGCGTGAAGAATTCGATATTCTCACACGTTTCTCGTCAAATGCTTTAGGCTCGGCGCTGCCGGCGTCAGCCTGCATGGTCAACTTGCACCCAAAGACTGGTTGAGAAGCCCCGTAATGCGTATTGATTGGACAAAATACGATCCTGGAGTTTTTTACGATGAGCTCATTCAAGCGCCGGGACAGCCGCGACCCGCTGCCCAGGAGCTCGCCCGTTATCTGAGTTCGCTGTCCGACGGTCAGCTGAAGGCGCGGCAGAGTTCGGCGGAGCAGGCCATCGTGGAGATGGGCATTACCTTCACCGTATATTCCGACGGCGAGAACGTGGATCGGGCCTGGCCGCTGGACATCATTCCCCGCATGATTGACGAAACCGAGTGGCGGGTAATCGAAGCCGGGCTCAAGCAACGCCTGCAGGCGTTGAACCTGTTCATCGACGATGTCTACCACGAGCAGAAGATCGTAAAGGATGGCGTGGTTCCGGAAGCGCTGCTGCTGTCATCGAAGGACTATCTGCCCCAGTGCCAGGGTATCGACCCGCCGCTCAATGTCTGGGCTCACATATGCGGCACGGATCTCGTGCGCAACAATGACGGCACCGTCTACGTGCTGGAGGATAACCTGCGCGTTCCTTCCGGGGTCTCGTACATGCTCGAGAACCGGAGCGTCATGAAAAGGGTTTTTCCCGAGCTCTTCGGTAACTATCTGGTGAAGCCCGTGGACGCCTACCCCCATGACTTGTTTGACACGCTGAGCGCGTTGTCACCGCGAGCTTCCGAAGAGCCGGAGATCGTCGTAATGACCCCGGGAATGTTCAACTCCGCCTATTTCGAACATGCTTTTTTGGCGCAGCGGATGGGAACCGAACTCGTCGAGGGTAGCGATCTCGTCGTGCTCGATGACGACTGCGTTTACATGAAAAACGTAGAGGGACTGACCCGCGTGGATACCGTGTATCGGCGGATCAACGATACCTATCTCGACCCGGAAGTCTTTCTGGCGGATTCACAGCTGGGCACCCGGGGCCTGTTCCGGGCTTGGGCCAAGGGCAACGTCGCGCTGGCCAATGCGCCCGGTGCCGGCGTCGCCGACGACAAGGTGGTGTACAGCTATGTGCCCAGCATGATCCGTTACTATCTGGCGGAAGAACCGATCATTGCCAACGTGCCCACCTACCGCTGCAGCGAGCCGGATGACCAGAAGTTCGTGCTGGACCATTTAGACACCCTGGTCGTAAAGCCGGCCAACGAGTCCGGCGGTTACGGCATGCTGGTGGGTCCCTTTGCCAGCAAGGGCCAGTTGGCTGAGTTTCGAACCCTGATCAAAGAAAATCCTCGCAATTACATTGCTCAACCCACGCTGAAGCTGTCTACCGCTCCCACGGTCTGCGGCAACGCGGTGGAGCCGCGGCATCTGGACCTGCGTCCCTTCGTCCTGCAGGCGAAGGACACGTTCGTAACTGCCGGTGGTCTCACGCGAGTCGCGCTTCGCAAAGGCTCGCTGGTGGTGAACTCGTCCCAGGGCGGGGGGAGCAAGGACACCTGGATCGTCGGTTCGGAAACCTGAAATGCTGTCATCTGTCGCAAATCGCGTTTACTGGGCGGGCCGCTATCTCGAGCGGACGGAAAATACGGCCCGGTTGCTGAATGTTTATTCGAACCTTTTGCTGGATCTTCCCGCGGATGCCGGCGTGTCATGGCACCAGCTGATGCGGATTCTCGGCTGCGATGGGGAATTCGCAGCGCACAGACGCTGGCCCATGGAGCGCAACGCGGTGAAGTTCATATCGTCCAGCCTGGAAAATTCCAGCTCCATTGCCAATTCCGTCACGATGGCGCGGTTCAACATCCGAGCGCTGCGGGACGTGATGCCCAAAGAAGCCTTCGAAGCCGTCAACGAGCTCTATCTGTTTGCCGACCGGCGGCTGGCTCGAACGGCCAGCCGCCGGCAGCGCTTCGAAGTTCTAACGGACGTCGTCGAGCGTTGCCAGCAGCTTACGGGCCTGTTCGCCGGGACCATGAACCACGGTGAGGCCTATCAGTTTCTTCGGCTCGGTCGCAATCTGGAGCGCGCCGACATGACCACCCGCATTATTGACGTTGCGGGGGAACTGCTGCAGGAAGATGCGGATCGGGCCGAATATCTCACCACGCTCTGGGTCAACGTGCTGCGCAGCCTGAGCGCATATCAGGCGTACCGGCAGAGTGCCCGCAGCCGGATCTCTTCGGTTCGCGTGCTGCATTTCGTTCTGAGTGACCCGCTTTTCCCGCGGTCCATCGTGCACTGCCTCGGTGAGCTTCGCAGCTGTGCTCTGACGCTGCCGAAGAACGAAACCATGGTCAGCGCGGTCGACGGCTTATCGGCAAAGCTGGCGGGCTTCAACGTGCGCGACCTTGCGCGGGACAGCCTGCACGATCAGATGGATGCCCTGCAGCAGGACCTGGCGGAGCTGCACGGGGTCGTCCAGGCCCTCTGGTTCTCTCCGCACCAGAAGGCGGGCTGATTCACAGGACTTTCAGCTCATATGCGCGCCGCCGTCGACGTTGAGGGTCTGCCCGGTGACGAACGAGGAATCCTCACCCGCCAGGAACGACACGCTGGCAGCCAGTTCCGACGGCAGGCCCTGGCGTCCCATCAGCGAGGCGGAGCGAATACCAGCGGTTATCTGCTCGGTGGTGACGCCGAATTTGGCCGCGGTCCGGCCGATGGTGCCGTCCATCATGTCCGTAGCATGTGACCCCGGAGCGATGCAGTTCACGCGGATGTCATGCCGGGCCAGCTCGGTGGCCAGCTGCTGGGTGAAGCCCACCACGCCGAATTTGGTCGCGCAGTAGGCGCCGTAGTCGGGTATGCCTCGCCGTCCGGCGGTAGACGAGATGTTGATGATCGAGCCCCCTTCGCCCCGGTCGCGCATCAGGCGGCCAGCGGCTTTGGTGACCAGATAAACGCCGTTGAGGTTGACGTCGACGGTGTCGTACCAGAGCTCATCTTCCATATCCAGGATGGGCGCGTCTCCCGCGCCGCTGGGCACGCCGGCGTTGTTTACCAGGATGTCGATGCGCCCGAAGCGGTCTTTTGCAGCCGCGACGAGTTGCTCCACGTCTTCCTTGACGGTGACGTCGGCTTCAACGCCCAGCGCCTGCCGTCCCATTGCTTCGATCTCAGTGGCCAGGGACGCCACCCCCGTCCAGCCCATCTCCCGCTCGTTTTCCGGTTGCGCTTCCGGCGACCGGTGTCGCCCGGTCACCACCAGGTCGGCGCCGTCCTGCGCGAGACGTAACGCCATTGCTCTTCCCAGCCCGCGATACCTGGCCGCCCCGGACACCAGCGCTACTTTCCCCGTCAGATCCGCCATGTTTTTCCCCCGCTCTCAATAGATGTCTGCCAGCGAGTATAACCGGGCGTGGCGCCTCGGGGAGCGCCAGGTGATAGAGTTGACCAAAGGGAATGCTGCTTGGGCAGGGGAGGCCGAACATGGCGCTTTACGACAGTCTTTTTCAACCCATTCAGGTGGGTGGCGTAACCGTACCCAACCGCATCGTGCGATCGCCCCACGGCACCGGGCTGCAGGGGGAGGCCCTGATTGCTTACCATGAGGCGCGCGCCCGCGGGGGCGTGGGCATGTCTACCATCGAGGCGACGGGCGTGCACCCCAGCGCGCCCATCGGCATGCCTCTGTTCAGCGATGATTGCCTGCCGATGCTGGATCAGCTGAGCGCCCGCATCTCGCCCCTCGGCATGAAGCTGTTCCATCAGCTCTATCATGCCGGGGCGGGCTATCCCGCCGGGGTTGGCCTGCCCGAGCACTGGTCCGCCAGCGCCATACCCAACCCGCTGGCCGGGGTTATGCCCATGGAAATGACCAAGACCATGATCGACGATGTGGTGGCCAGCTTCGCGGCCGCGGCCCGCCGGGTTCGTGACGGCGGCCTGGACGGGGTCGACATTCACGCGTCCAGCGGCTATCTGATTCACGAGTTTCTGTCCCCGGCCCTGAACCAGCGCACCGACGATTACGGAGGCACGCCGGAGAACCGCATGCGTTTCCTGCTGGAGGTCATTGCCGCGGTCAGGGACGCCGTGGGTGGCGCTGAGTTCGCCGTGGGGGTTCGATTGCCCAACGAAGACTTCGTGCCCGGCGGGCTCACCGCCGATCTCAATGCCGAGATTGCCCGGGCGGTGGATCCGCTGGTGGATTACGTGTCGCTGCACATGGGCGCGTACTGGCGGTTTCACAAGCTGATCGCGCCGGCGGACGACCCGCTGGGGGTCGAGATGGCGGCGAACCAGCGGATTACCCCTAGCATCACCAAGCCCACCATCGTGGTCGGCCGGATCATGACTCTGGACCACGCCAATCACCTCGTCGAGTCGGGGGAAGCGGACATGGTTTCCATGGTCAGGGCGCTCATTGCCGATCCCGCGCTGGTCAACAAAGCCCGCCGCCGGGAAGAGCACAGAATACGTCCGTGCATCGGCTCCAACATGGGCTGCGTGGGGCAGCTGATGAGCAGCGGTCGGCTCAGCTGTGTCGTCAATGTGGCCGCGGCTCGAGAGGCCAGCGTTACCCACGATCCCGAAGATCGCGCGTCACAGCTGAAGAAGATTCTTGTGGTGGGCGGCGGTCCGGCGGGTCTCGAATTTGCCCGTACGGCGGCCCTGCGCGGCCATCGGGTGGAACTCCACGAAGCCATGAAGGTGCTGGGCGGACAGGTGGCCATGGCGGCCAGCGCGCCGCATCGGGGTGACATCGGTGCCATCACCAGCTGGCTGGCGGGAGAGCTGGAGGCCCTGCAGGTGGACGTGCACATGAACTCCATGGTCGACGCGGATCTGGTGGCGCGGGTCGCCCCGGATGCAGTGGTCATCGCAACGGGCACCACCCCGCGTAGCGATGGGTTCCAGGTGTCCACCCCATCGGTAGCGTTGCCAGGGTCCGATCTGCCTCACGTCTATTCTTCCTGGGACCTGCTGGGCTTCGGCAATCCGGTGAAGATGCAGGGCCCGGCGGTGGTATTTGATGACACGGGTTCCTTCGAAGCCATCTCGGCAGCCGACGTTCTGCTGCAGGCGGGACTGTCCGTCACCCTGGTGTCGCGGTTGAACGCTATCGGCGAATCGTTGCCCTATCCCCCGGTCACGGTCGGGGCTGCCAGAGAAAGGCTGATGAGCGGCGATTTCGACTTTGTTGGCGATCACTACCTGCGACGCATCACCGCGGACGAGGTGGAGGTCGGCGTGCTGTTTACGGAGCGGGCGCGCAGGCTGCCCGCCAGAACCGTCGTCATCGTCGGCTACAACGAGCCCAACCGCGGGCTGGCCAGCGAGTTGGCGGACAAGGGCGTGCCGGTGCATCTCATTGGCGATGTCCGCGGCCGCAACAGCATCATGACGGCCATTCACGGCGCCGCAGAGCTGGGTCGGAGCATCTGATCGGTTTCGACTCGATGTCGATGTCGGGCGCGTCAGGTTCCAGGTTCGGGAGCAACCGGTCGAATTGCCTGAGAGGCCACGTAGCCCCGCAGTTGTTCGGTCTGCTCGGCACTCAGCCGATCCGCGAAACCGATCATGCCCCGACCTTTCAGCACCCCCTTGAGGACGATCGCCCCCCACTGGTCGGCGGTAGCCAGCGCCGGCGAGGTGCGCAGATCCGGCAGCACGCCAGCGCTCAGCAGCTCGATACCGTGGCAGGCGGCGCAGTGCCGTCCGAAAAGCTGGAAGCCCTGATCCAGGTCTGAATCGCTCCAGCTTCCGGCGACGGCCACAGCTGGCCTCACCGTGGGCTCAAACGGCGGCAACCGGGTCCTGCCATCCAGCTTGAAAACCAGCAGCCTGCCGTTGGGAGCTGGCTGGGGGCCGTCGAAGGAAGGCAGGGTCAGCGGCAGCCCGCCGCCGTTGCCCGCTGCTACCGCGATGTACTGATCTTCGCCGATGGCGTAAGCGATCGGGCCCGTGATGATGGCGTTCTGAGTTTCGAACGACCACCGTTCCGCGCCGTCGTCTGCCCGATAAGCCCTGAAGGTACGGTCCGCCAGGCCTTGAAAGACGAGGTTCCCTGCGGTGGCCAGCGTTCCGCCGTTCCAGGGCGCGCCGTGCTCAACCCGCCAGGCTTCCCGTTGCCTGACCGGGTCCCAGGCGATCAGGCGGCCCTGCAGGCCGTCGCGGATGGCCTGGCGTTCGGCTTCGCCGGTGGGCAGCGGATCCTGGGTCAGGTTGACGCCCAGGTTCCACTCGCCGGGCCGGTAGACGAACTTCTCATCTCGGGAATAGAGGAAGGCAATCTGCTGGGCAGGAATGTAGACCAGGCCGGTGAGGGGGCTGAACGACATGGGCTGCCAGTTGTGGGCGCCGGCGCCGCCCACGGTGGAGAGAAAGGGCGCGGTCTCGAACCTGGCGCCGGGTGTCTCCACCGGCCGTCCCGTGTCCATGTCTATGCGTTCTGCCCAGTTTGCGGGAACGAATTTTTCGGCCGAGATCGGCCTTCCGGTCTGGCGATCGATGACATAGAAGAAGCCGTTCTTCGGAGCGTGCAGTAGAACCTGGCGATCCACGCCTTCGAGTTTCAGAGTAGCCAGCACCATCTGCTGGGCCGCCGTGTAGTCCCAGGTATCCCCAGGCGTTTCCTGATAGTGCCAGAGGTATTCGCCGCTATCCGGATCCAGAGCGAGCACGGACGACAGGAAGAGGTTGTCGCCACGGCCCTCGGAGCGAATTACCCGATTCCACGGCGAGCCGTTGCCGGTGCCGATGTAGAGCTGGTCCAGCTCGGGGTCGTAGACGATGGCATCCCAGACGGTGCCGCCACCTCCTCCGTAGTCCAGATAGGCGCGGCCGTGCCAGGTTGCGGCGGCGATGTCGGTCAGCACCTGGTCGGACGCCGCCCCGTCGGGTGGCAGCTGCGGATCCCCTGGGGTGGTGTAGAAGCGCCAGCTCAGCGCTCCGCTGTCTGCATCATAGGCGCTGACGTAACCGCGCACGCCGTACTCTGCGCCGCCATTACCAATGAAAACCCTGCCCTTTGCGACGCGAGGTGCCCCGGTGATGGTATACGGTTTCTCCGGGTCGACGGTCAGGGTCGACCAGATCGGCTCGCCGGTTTCTGCATCCAGCGCGATGAGCCTGCCGTCGATGGTGCCAACGAAAACCTTGCCGTCATAAAACGCCGCGCCCCGGTTCACCACATCGCAGCAGGCGTTGATGCCCGCTGCTCCCGGCACTTCCGGGTCGAACCGCCAGAGCTCTGAGCCCGTTGCGGCGTCCAGCGCGAAGACCTTGCTCCAGGCGCTGGTTACGTAAAGGGTGCCGTCTACCATCAAAGGCGTAGATTCCTGGCCGCGATGGGTGTCGAAGTCGAAGTACCAGGCCAAGCCGAGCCGTGAGACGTTGCCTTCGTTGATCTGATCCAGCCTCGAGAAACGCTGCTCGTGATAGGTGCCGCCGTGGGTCAGCCACTGGTCCGGCTCTTTACCGGCGCCGGCAATTCTCGTCGTGTCCGTTGCTGCCTCGGCGAACGCCCGGTCTCCTGCTGAATCTCTTGCATCCGGCTCGCGGTCGGCGTCGCAGCCCCACAGGGGCAGCAGCGACACTGCGGTGATGCCCAGCAGCCGGCCGAAGGTCGCGGCGGTCTTTCCTGTTCCCCTCATTTCTTCTCCCCGAATGTTCATTCAGCCGGGTCTGATGCGCTGCAGATAGGCGTTCAGAAAAACCCCGTCAGCATCCAGCTGATCGCGCACCGCCCACCAGTCCTGCCACCGTTGATGCATGGCCGCCAGCGCGTCGCCGTCCAGATAATTCACCTTGCCCCAGTGCGGACGGCCGTCGAAGGCCAGGAAGACTTCTTCGCAGGCGCGAAAGTACGAGGTCTCGTCTTCCCCGATATCCTGATGGACCGAGAGGGTGACCGTATCCCGCTGGTAGGCGCTTGATAGCCAGACGTCGTCGGCGGCAACGGTTCGGTATTCTACGGGCCAGCGCACGGTCGGAAACTGCGTCTGCACCAGGCGGCGGATCTCGCTCAGGCAATCCGCGCCGCGCTCGGCGGGGACGCTGTACTCCATCTCGGTGTGCAGGTGTGGACGATGGTTGGGCAGAACCTCGTAGCTCCACCCCGTTCGGCCGCCTTCCTCCCCCAGCGGATAGACCGGTTCGGCGCTGGTCTCTTCGATGGTCTTGATCACGGCTGAATCGTTCTGCGGATACCAGAAAAACTCGAAGTGGCGGGTTGCCGGGGTCAGCTCGGTTAGCTGTGGCAGCAGTTCCTCGAACCCGGTGGTCCAGCCTTGCTCCTGCAGTCGGTAAGCTTCCCGAACCTGCAGCTCCAGCTGGGTCACGATGCCCAGCGCGCCCAGATTCAGACGCGCCGCCTGCCACAGCTGCGATTCGGTTTCGGCATTGCACTCGACGATGTCGCCCGATGCGAGAACGATGCGGGCGCCGGTTACTGCCGCGCTGAGGCTCTGCAGCCGCGTGCCCGTGCCGTGGGTACCCGTCGCGCAGGCGCCGCCGATCGCCTGGCGGTCGATGTCTCCCTGGTTCTGCAGTGCCAGACCGGCATCGTGCAGCGGGCGGCCCAGGGCGTAGATTTTGGTGCCTGCCCAGACGCGGGCCCGCCGCGCTTCACGATTGCTGCCGACCAGGCCTGCCAGTCCAGTGGTATCGACGATGACACCTTCACCCGGAACCAGCGGCGCGTGGCTGTGACCGCTGCCGGCAACCCGAACCTTCCGGCCGAGTTGCGCCGCCTTCGCCACCAGCGCCTGGGCATCCGCTTCGCTGCGTGCAAAGTGCAGCGCTTCGGGCGTCGCCTTCTGGCGGCCGGACCAGTTCGACCAGTTGGGCATCAGGACGCCTGGCTCAGCAGGGGCGCTGCGCAACGCCGTGGGTCATGAAAGCCGCGAAGCGCGGACCGGGCTGGTAACCGGAATCGCACTCGGTGACGACGAAGCCGGCGTCCTGTATCAGCTCGTCGGCTTTTCGCGTCAGATGGCAGCCACCGCCGATTTTTTTCCACAGCGGCTCAAGCCGTCGTTGCCACCGGTGCACGCCGGTGTCCGGCGCTTTGCCATGCTCGATGAAGAACAGCCGGCCGCCCGGTTTCAGCACCCGATGCATCTCGCGCAGTGCGGCGTACACGTTGGGAATGGAGCACAGCGTCCAGGTGCAGACCAGCGAGTCGAAGTGGGCGTCCTGCTGCGGGATCTCTTCTCCGGAGATGCGGATGAGACTGACGGGGGTGTCGATCCTGCTGGCCCGCCGCTCGGCGACCAGGGTGAGCTCGGCGGCGGGATCCAGACCGGTAATGGCGGTCGCCTCGGATGAGTAGTGCTCCAGATTCAGGCCGCTGCCGATACCGATCTCCAGAACCTCGCCGGTGGCTCTGGGTACGTACCTGGACCGCAGGTCCCTCATGGGCGGCTGGCTGCACGCCTTGTCTATGATCTTCGGCAAGACGCGATCTTCGTACCATCCCACGTTTTTTGTCCTCCTCAGATTTTGCGCTCGCTGGATTGCCAGTAACGGTCTCTCAGCAGCCGCTTGTAAAGCTTGCCCGTCTCGTGTCGGGGCAGAGCTTCCTCGTAGTCAATGGAGCGGGGCGCCTTGTAGCCTGCCAGGTGCTCGCGGCAGTGGGCGATGATGCTCTCCGTCAGCGCCTCGTCGGCGATCTTTCCGCTGTGCAGTTGCACCGCCGCCTTCACCTCCTCGCCGAATTCCTCGTTGGGAATGCCGAATACGGCGGCGTCCTCCACGGCTGGATGATTGACCAGCACGGCTTCTATCTCGGCTGGATAGATATTCAACAATCCGCTGCCGAGTACCGCACCCACTTCGAGATTCACGCCCCCGGATATGATCATGTCTATCTTCCGGTCGCTCAGATACAGAAAGCCTTCCTCGTCCAAGTAGCCGATGTCGCCGAAAGTGTAAACACCCGGCTCCAGATGCACGGACGCGGTCTTTTCCGGCTCGTTGTGATACTCGAAATCCGAGCCCATCAGGCTCTTCACGTAGATCTGGCCGGACTCTCCCGTGGGCAGCAGCTGGCCGTCGTCGTCTCGAATGGTCAACTCCACGAGTGCCGTGGGTTTGCCCACCGTGCCCGGGTGGGCCTGCCATTCGCTGGCGTTCGCCATAGTGACGATTGAGCCTTCGGTTGAGCCGTAGTACTCGGAGACAACCGGCCCCCACCACTCGATCATGCGCCGCTTCACATCCGGCGGGCAGGGGGCAGCGCCGTGCCAGACCACCTGCAGGCTTTTGCCGGAGAAGGCCTCGCGGGTCGCGTCGTCCAGTCGAAGCAGTCGGTGAAACTGGGTGGGAACCAGGTGCACGTTAGTCACCACGTGACGGTCGATGACCTCCAGGCTTTCCGCCGGATCGAACTTGTGGCGCATCACCACGCAGCTGCCGGTGAGCAAAGGCAGAAACGAGAACGCCCACTGCGCCGAGTGGTAGGCCGGCCCGCAGATATAGGTGGTGCCGTCGTTGGGAATCTGCAGCATCTGCGACAGGCCGGCGCCGATCATTTCCAGCATCTCCAGCGGCCCGCCGGCGGCGAAAGTGCTGGATTTCACGCCCTTGGGCCGCCCGGTTGTTCCGGAGGTGTAGAACATGGGCCCGCCGGCACCCTGGTTTTCCGGCTCCTCGTCGCTCGCGCCTGCCAGCACCGCCTCGTAGTCCTGGAACGGTTCAGACTCGCCGGTACCTCGAATGGCGATGCAGGTCTGCAGATCCGGCGTTTCACCTCGCGATACCGCGGCGCGGGCCTGGTCCAGAAACTGACCTTCGGCTAACAGCACCTTGGCACCGGAATCCGCCACCACGTAGGCCAGTTCCTCGGCGCTGAAATGCCAGTTGACGGGCACGTAAACCAGGCCGGCATGATTCGCCGCCATCATGATCTCGTAGTACTCGCGACAGTTGCCCGCATACAGGGCGATGCTGTCACCTGCTGTTAATCCCAGGGATCGTAAAGCGTGGACAAGGCGGTTGCTGCGCCGATTCAGGTCTTCCCAGGAGGTTTCGCCTCGCTCGTCAATGAGCGCGGCTGTGCCGTTCCGGACGTCGGCGATTCGCTTTACAAAATGAGTCACGCTGGCCTCGCTGCTTCTCTTTCAGCGGGCCATTATAGTCGGTAGTCACCGTCAGGATCTAAGCTTTGCCGGCCCGGCGGCTTCCTCAGACCAGCAGGCGGAACGGTGATTCCAGCAGGTCGCGGACCGTACCCAGAAACTGAGCCGCGGGCGCGCCGTCCACGGCCCGGTGATCCCAGGTCAGCGACAGCCGCATGCGTTGCTGCTTGACGGGCGTGTTGCCTTCCCAGGCTACATCTTCGCGGATCCGGTTGACGCCGAGTATGCCCACCTGCGGCGCGTTGATGATCGGCGTGAAGGCGTCGACACCGAACATCCCCAGGGCAGATACGGTGAAGGTTCCGCCCTGCAGGTCGTCGATGGTCAGGCTGTTGCTGCGGGAAGCCTCCGCCAGCCGGCTGGATTCCTGAACCAGCTGCCGCATGCTCAGCAGGTTGGCGTTCTGGACCACCGGGACAATCAGCCCCTCGTCCATGGCGACCGCCATGCCGACGTTTATTGCGCCCAGCAGGGTCATCTCCGTTTCGCCGAAAATCATGTTCATTCGTGGGTGCTTTTCCAACGCCTTGGCTACGGCGCGAATCACCAGGTCCGTATAGGTGGGGCGGACACCGTCGTCCTGCCATTCCTCGACCAGCTGATTGCGCAGGCGCACGGCGTCGTCCATTACCACGTCCATGTCCATGGTCAGCTGCGCCATGGATTGCAGGCTGTCATGCATTCTCGCAGCGATGGTTTTGCGCATGCCCCTGATGGGCAGCGTTTCGTCCTGCCGTGCGGCGCCGGTGAGCGGTGGCGCGGCTGCCGCGGGCGCGGGTGCAGCCGCAGCCGCTTCCACGTCTTCCTTGGTGATCCGGCCGCCGGGACCCGTCCCTTTGACCGTGTTCAGATCCACACCGAGCTCGCGGGCCAGCTTTCGCGCGATGGGAGACGAGGGCGCCGGCCGGCCGGCGGCTTCTCCCGCATCTGCGGCAGACTGAACATCCGCCTCCACGATGCGACCGCCAGGACCTGAGCCTGCCAACGCCGTGATGTCGACGTCCAGCTCGCGGGCGAGACGCCGGGCGGCGGGGGACGACAGCAGTCGGCCGCCTTCGTCCACCGAAGCGCCGGCGGGCGCTGGGGATGCTGGTGCTGCGGCGGCCGCCGCGGCGGGAGGGGCGTCGGTTGCGGTGCCGGCTGCGGTTTCGGCTGTGGTTCCGGAAGGGGCGCCGGGCAGGACGTCGGGAACCTCCTCGCCGGCCTCGTAGATGTAGCCCACCACATCGCCGGGCTTCATGGTCACGCCTTCGGCTACCAGGTGTCGAACCGTGCCGGACGTCTCTGCGTCCACGTCGAGATTGACCTTTTCCGTTTCCAGACGGTAGAGCAATTCGCCTTTCTCAACGGTCCCACCGTCGGTGATATACCATTCCTCTACCACACCCTCGGTCATGTTCATGCCGACTTTAACGAGGTAAATCTCGGTGGGCATATTGCGCCTCCCCTCCTAGTAAACTTTATTGGTCCCCACAAGCGCCATGCTAGCGTCTGAAGCAGCCTTTTTCAGCAGCCAGATGCATGGTCTTCTCGACGTTCACCACCCACGGGCCGGAACGGTCGATGCTAAGGTAAGCCTTCTGCGCGGGTTTCAGCGAACGCTCGCGCTCGCCGTCAAACGCCAGCACGCCCGGGCCCTCCACAACGATTTCCTCGGCAAAGGATACGGATCGATGATTGTTCACCTTCACGCTCTGGTAGTAACCGGGCGCAATGGGCGCGCTCAGCTCGCTGCCCGATTCGCCCATCTCGACCAACAGGCCGGATTCGGCGCTCCTGGACATGGGCGAGAGCAGGCCGCCGATGGCCGTCATGCCAACCGCGGCCGGGTCGGCCCGGGTCAGCAGGGCCATCTTCAGCAGTTCCGGCGAAAGCAGTGCCCGTGAGCCCACAAACCGCTCGCTGGTCAGAACGGCATCGATGAGCGCGATATCGTCCTTTTCGTCTTCGATGCTGACGCGGATCAGCTTCTGTTGTTCTGCAACATCGGTAAAGGGCACCTTGCCGGAAGCGATCAGCCCCGCCGCCGCGCCCGCGATGGTCGCCTCGACGAAGATGGGGAATACGTTGTTTGTGCCGGTGGAGATAGGTACCAACGGGACATCCTGCCAACCCTGAGCGACCGCGCGGTTCGTACCGTCGCCGCCCAGGGTGATGACCACCTGGCAGGGGATTTCCTGCAGCGCGCGGGCGGCGCTGACGGTGTCCATCACGCTGCCTGTGCGGGTGGCGTTGACCGCCTGGCTGTCCAGGTTGCCACCGGTGTCTTCCAGCGCCATGTGGACGATTCCGTGGGGGTCGTCCATGTAGGCGATGCTGCATTCGCCCCCGGCCGCAACGCCCAGCAGGGCCCGGCGCACGATGGCTCGCTTCTCCTGATTGTCGAAGACCGACGCGCGTGCCACCAGACGACGCACGTCCTTGCCCGACGCAGGATTCGCGATGATCCCGATTGTGCCCATTCAGTCTGGGTTACAGCCCCAGCACCTTCCTGGCTTCAGCGACGATGCGCTCCGCGTTCGGCACGTAGATGGATTCCAGCGCCGGGCTGAAGGGCACCGGTGAGAAGGGCGCTCCTACGCGGGCCACGGGCGCATCCAGGTAGTCGAACGCTTCTTCCTGAATCTGCGCAGCGATCTCGCCGCCAAACCCGCCGAATCGCACGGCTTCGTGGACGATCAGCAGCCGGTGGGTCTTACGCACCGATTTCACCACCGTCGCGGTATCGAAGGGCTGCAGGGTGCGTGGGTCGATCACTTCCGTGTCGATGCCGAACTCCTTGAGCTGTTCCGCCGCTTGCAGCGCCTCATGCAGCATCCGGCCCATGGCCACGATGGTGAAGTTGCTGCCCGGTCGAACGACGTTGGCTTCACCCAGCGGGATCGTGTAGGACCCCTCCGGTACCTCGCCCTGGATCGCCAGCGACATCTTGTTCAGGCAGACGATCACCGGGTTGTCGTCCCTTGCGGCGGAAATGATGAGACCTTTCGCGTCGTAAGGCGTGGTGGGCATGACGACCTTCAGGCCCGGAAGGTGACAGATCCATGCTTCCAGGCTCTGGGAGTGCTGTGCGGCCAGGCTTGCGCCGGCACCGCCCATGGTCAGCATGGTCACCGGCAGGGTGGCGCGACCACCGAACATGTAACGCATCTTCGCCAGCTGGTTGGCGATCTCGTCCATGCACTCGCCCATGAAGTCCATGAACATCAGGTCGACGATGGGGCGACAGCCGGTCGCGGCAGCTCCGACCCCGAGGCCGATGATGCCCTCCTCGGATATGGGCGTGTCGTACATGCGTTCCGGGCCGAACTCGTCCAGCAGGCCGTGATAGTAGCCATAGACGCCGCCGGCTCCGGCCACGTCTTCTCCGACCACGAACGAGTTGTCGTACTCTTTCAGAACTTCCCTGACCGCCTCGTTGATGGCGCTGACGTAGGGGAGGGTTCGCGGTTTTTCCAGTGCTTCTGCCATGTTCATTGTCTCCAGCGGTATTGTTCTACGCGTAAACGTCTTCTAACAGCGATTCGGGGGTAGGCATGGGGCTCGATTCGGCAAACTCGACGCCGGCCTGCACCTGCTTCGTCACCTCTTCATGTATCGCTGCAGCATCCTCCTCGGAGAGAATCCCTTGCTCGGCAAGCCGCGCCTCCATCATTTTGATGGCATCGCGTCCCTTCCAGTACTCGACCTCTTCGTCCGTGCGATAGTTCATGCCCATGCCGCGCACGCCCACGTGGTCGTAGTAGCGGTAAGTCTTGCACTCCAGCAGCGTTGGGCCCTCGCCGTTCCGGGCGCGCTCAATAGCCTCCCCGGCGGCCTCGTAGACGGCTACCGCGTCCATGCCATCGACGATGACGCCGGGCATTCCATAACCGGCTGCCCGATCTGCTACATCCACGATTGCCTGATGATTGGCCTGCGGTGTGTACTCGCCGTAGCCGTTGTTCTCGCAGACAAAAACCACCGGCAGCTTGTACAGGGCTGCCATGTTTGCGGCCTCGTGGAAGGCGCCTTCGTTGCTGGCACCATCGCCGAAGAAGCTGACCGAGACATTTTTCGTCTTGCGGAACTTGTTCGAGAATCCTGCGCCTACTGCGATTGGCGGACCACCACCCACGATGCCGTTGGCGCCCAGCATGCCCAGTTCCAGGTTGGAGACGTGCATGCTGCCGCCCTTGCCCTTGCAGTAGCCGGTGCTGCGGCCGAAGAGCTCGGCGAACATACGATCGAACTCGCCGCCTTTGGCAATCAGATGACCGTGACCCCGGTGGGTGCTGGTGATCCAGTCTTCGTTGGAAAGATGCACCATGACGCCGCAGGCAACGGCCTCTTCGCCCACGTACAGGTGCAGCGCGCCGGGAATCTTGCCGTCTTCCGCCAGCTTGCCCGCGGTTTCTTCGAAGATGCGAATCCGCACCATTCGGCGATGCATGTCCAGCAGGACCTCATCAGATATCTGCTTGCTCAAGGTCAGTCCCCCTCTCTTTTATGAATCTACCAACGGTCTCATATCGAAAAATTCGCCCAAGCGAACCTGTTCCCGGTCTCTGCCGGGCGGGTCATTCGATTCGCTTGAAATACCCAGGTGGCGTACTTTATAACGAAACCGACGGTTTAGGGGGAAATTAGGTGACGACATTTGCAGCGAAGCTGGCTCAAGAGCGCCCGGAAGAAGTCGCAATCTGCGATGAGGACAAGGCGATGGGGTGGGCCGAAGTCGACGAGACGCTGAATCGGGTAGCAAACGGGCTTCTGGGCCTCGATCTGGGGCCGGATCACCGGATCGCCGTATTTGCCGAAAACGCCATTGAAACGGCGATGGCGAATCTGGGCGGTCTGCTGGCGGGCGCATCCGTCGTCCCGGTGAATTTTCACCTCACGGCGGATGAAGTGGCCTACATTCTCCAGGACTCGGGGGCTCGGGTAGTCTTCGTAGACGCCGCCACGGCCGAGCGGGGCGTCGAGGCTGCCGGCCAGTCCGAGGTCCACAGCGTGGTCGGCTGGGGAGGCAGCTCCGGCGAGAACCTCATCCCGTGGGATGGCTGGCTTGCCGCCAGCACCCCCGGCGAGCCCCCTTCTGACATGCCGCCGCGTCCCAATCTGCTCTACACCTCCGGCACCACCGGGCGACCCAAGGGAACCCCGCTACCGCCCACCATGTTCGCCGGCGGCGAGACCATCGCGGAGCACATCGAGAACATGAAGCTGTCGCCCATGGCCGAATTCGGCCGACATCTGGTGGTGGGTCCCATGTATCACACCGGCCCGTTGTCCGGTGCCAGGCTCCTTGCCGCGGGCGTATCTTCGGTCATTCTCGGCAAGTTCGACGCGGAAAAGACCCTGCGCGCCATCGACGAGCACCAGATCGGCAATTCGGTCATGGTCCCCACCCACTTCGTTCGCCTGCTGGCGGTGCCGGAAGAGGTCCGCGAAAAGTACGATATGAGCTCCCTGCTGAGGATCAGCCACACCGGCGCCAAGTGTCCGGTGGACGTCAAACGCGCCATGATCGAGTGGTGGGGGCCCGTGTTCGTGGATGCCTATGGCGCCAGCGAGGTAGGCACCACGTGCATGATCACGTCCGAGGAATGGCTGGAGCACCCGGGCTCTGTGGGCAAGGCGATTGAGCCCTTTGAAGCCATGATTCTCGATGACGACAACAATCCTCTGCCGCCGAATACCGAGGGCCGGTTGTTCTTTCGGGACACCACCGGCCGCGGCGTGGTCTACCACAACGCGCCGGAGAAAACGGCGGAGGCGCACATCGCGCCCGGCGTCTTCACCCTGGGCGAGATCGCCTACATGGATGAGGAAGGCTTCGTTTACATCACCGATCGCTTCAGCGACATGATTGTTTCCGGCGGGGCGAACATCTACCCCGCGGAAGCGGAGCAGGTGTTGATCCACCACCCGGGGATTCTGGATATCGCCTGCATCGGCCTTCCGCATCCAGAGATGGGGGAAGAGCTGAAAGCGCTGGTGATTCCGCGGGACGCCGATAACCCTCCGCAACCACGGGAGGTTATCGACTGGTGCCGTGAGCGCCTATCTCACTACAAGTGTCCGAGGTCTGTGGACTACGTCGAGGACCTGGGCCGCAACACCATGGGTAAGATCAACAAGCGCAAACTCAAGGCGCCATACTGGGAGTAGCTCGTCTGCCGGGGGTGGCAGCGCATCTGCGGGCCTCGCTCCGGCGCTCCGCGCTGCCCTCGGCCGCCGGAGTTGCCCAAGCCGTCCCGCTAACGCGGGTCGTCTCGGTCAATCGGGCGTCCTCGGCGTCGCGACATGTTCCGCAGATGCGCTGCCACCCCCGGCTCGCAGGCTGCTCCAGTAGGCTGGAATGTCGGCACCCGCATCCACCGCATCTACCGTACCCGCTGCAACCTTTGGAACCCTCGAAGACTTGCTGCTTTGAAAGGTTTTTCGGACCGTTTAAGCGACGCCGAGCGAAGCAAATTGACCCGCTTCCTGGCGGGGCAACTTTGCTGATCGAGGGCAGCGCGGAGCGCCGGAGCGGGGTCCGAAAAACCTTTCAAAGCAGCAAGGCACCGAAGACCACCTACGAGCGCTTATCGAAGGTCACGTAGAGATGCTTCAGCCCACGCAGGATCAGCGAGGGATGGTGCGTGAAGTCGTTCAGCCCTTCCTGGTAGGCAAAATTTTCCGCTCGGGAAAGCAGTATATCGAAGGTATGCACCAGCTCTTCCCGAGCCAGGTTGGCGCCGATGCAGTGGTGAATGCCCGCCCCGAAACCCAGATGCGTGCCCGCATTGTGGCGCATGACGTCCATTGCATCCGGATGATCGTACTTGTCGGGGTCGCGATTGGCCGCGGCGAAGCGCAGCATGATTCGGGCGCCGGCGGGGATCTTTACGCCTTCCAGCTCCGTGTCCTGCGTGACCACTCGGAACAGCCCGGCCGCCGGAGACTCGAGGCGTAACACCTCGTTGGCGAACACGCGGGTGCGGTTTTCATCGCGCTCATCGCGCAGAATGGTCTGCTGGTCGGGGTTTTCGATCAGCAGCTGCACGCCGGCGGCGATGCCGTTGGTCGTGGTTTCGTTGCCGGCCACCAGAAACTGCTGCGTCAGGGACAGCATTTCGGCCATGCTGAAGCCTGCCCCGTCCTCGTTACGAGCTTCCACCAGGTGGGTCAACAGGTCATTCCGCGGGTCCGATTTGCGCGCTTCCAGCTCAGCCGTTATGTAGTCCTGGAACTCCTTGATCAGCCTTACGCACTCGATCAGTCGCTCGTCGCTCACCATCATGCCCAGAGGTTCAACGGATGCGTCTGACCATGCTTTTATGCTGGGGGCCATTGTGCGGGGTATGCCCAGCATATCGGCAATGACCTTGATGGGGATGGGAATGGCCAGCATGGACACTGCCTCGCACGCCCTGTCGTCGATGAACGCGTCTATGGTCTCGTTGACGATGTCCCGGATCTGTCCGCGCAGGTGCTCAATGCTTCGAGGTCTGAAGGGCTCGTTGACCATGGCGCGTATGCGGGTATGTGAAGGCGGATCGTTGGTCACCAGGGTATTTACGGTCGGGTGCATGGACTTGCGCAGCTTCAATACCTCGGGCGGAGGCGGCCGCAGGGAATCCATGGTCTGGCTGTCCACGCTGGAAAAGACCTCGGTATTGCGCAGTATCTCCCGCATCGGCGCGTATTTCGAACAGATATAGAAACCCAGCCGTTCATCGAAGTAGACGGGCTGTTCGTGGAGCGCGTGGTAGTACTCAGTGGGATGCTCCTGAACGTCCGGGTCGGCGAGACTTTTTTCCTGCAGCAGGGACGTTGTCATCATTCAGCCTCCAGTGGATGCGTCGGGTCGCTTTACGGTACCGATTACGTCCTGATAGCTGCGCCTCAGCTCGCGTTTCAGCCAGGCCAGCATTTTCTCTTCGGGAACTTTGGGGCCGTCGATCATCTTGGCCGCTGCCATACCTTCCAGCAGGTACTGGGTGAGATAGTTGGTTCGGGCAAAAGCTTCGGAGAGTGCCAGGTCGGGAAAAATCTCGGTAACCGCCTCGTACCATGCGCGGTCGAAGTCTTTGAGAACCGGTGTCAGCACTTTTTGCAGCTCTTTGTCTGTTCTGGCGGCTACTTTCAGCTCATGAAAAACCACGAAAACGGGTGTGTTCAGCTGTCGCCAGTAGGCGTCGATGCCTTCTTCGATGCGGCTGTTCTCCGCGCCGAGATGAATGCGTGATTCTTCGTCGGCAAAGGTAGCCAGGCGCAGCTCATTGAGGTGCTCGACAGCTGCCTTGATCAGGTCGAAGCGGGTGGGGAAGTGGTGCAGCATGGCCCCGCGTGATACGCCGGCCCTGCGGGATATCTTTTCCGTCGTGGTATTGGCGTAGCCCAGGTCATAAAAACAGTCGACCGCCGCCTCCATCACGGCAGTACGGGTATTTGCGCTTTTGGTCTGCTGCCAGGTTTTTTCGGAGCTTTCCGCAGAATTACCCATGACTATGGCTGCTTGTTCAGCAATTCCGTATGTTATGTTCAGACATGTTAAGTCGGCGTCTTTGAGGGGGGCAAGCCGTTATGTCAGATGGGAACGCGAGCATCCTGCTGGTTACCAAGGGTCATCCGTTCGAACGGGAGCCCTTTTTTCAGGTTTTCGATGACATGAAAGACGTGGATTGGACCCACGTGGAACAGCCGGCGGCCCAGGCTCTGTTCAGCGTCGAGCAGGCCCGGCGCTTCGATGCCTTCGTCTGCTACGACATGCCCGGCATTGGCTTTCATCCGGATCGAGCGCCCGACTTTCTGGCGCCGGACGAAACTTTCAAGCAGCGCTTTCTGGAGTTGCTGGAATCCGGTTGTGGCTTCGTGTTTCTGCATCACGCCATTGCCGGTTGGCCTGCCTGGGAGGAATTCGCAGAAATCCTTGGCGGCCGCTTCCTTTACATGCCGGGTACGCTGCGCGGTGAGCCGCGGCAGGATTCCGGTTACCACCACGGCGTCACCCATACGGTCAGCGTGGTGAAGGATCATCCCGTTACTCAGGGCCTTCCCGACAGCTTCCGGATCACAGACGAGCTTTATCTGTACGAGGTTTTCGACGATTCGGTTGAGCCTCTGCTGGTGAGCGACTACGAGTTCACTCGGGACAACTTCTACTCCGCTGCCAAAGTGGTGCGTGATCAGCAGATGTTCAGCAATGAAGGCTGGGAGCATGAGCCCGGCAGCAACCTCATCGGCTGGGCCAAAACTTATGGCAACAGCCGCATCGTTTATCTGCAGTGCGGCGACGATCCGGTCGCCTACGCCTGCCCGGAATTCCAGCAGCTGCTTCGAAACGCGATCTTCTGGGTGAGCGCTGGTCAGCGTGAGTGAGGGACAGGCGTGCGCTTCGAGATTCCCGCCGGGAAAAGGTTAAAGGTTAACGAACGGCACCTCTTCAGGTGGTTTTGAC
>CAMYJX010000001.1:0-11385 GCA_947258825.1 uncultured Pseudomonadales bacterium | reverse complement strand
GCGTTTGGCAGCTCCCTGAAACCGTCGATGACGGTGGCCTGCTGTTTCAACTTGCCTTCATCGATCCAGCCCTGCATCACGGCGGTTGCCTCGGGGAACCGGTCGGCGTAGTCCAGCACGATGAATCCTTCCATCCGGGCCCGGCGGAATACCAGGTTGAAGTAGTTCTTCGGTCCGGGAACGGGGCCGGTTGCGTTGTACCGGGAGATGCCGCCGCAAATGACGACCCGGGCATTGGTGGCGATGCGCTCGAGACAGAGGTCGAGGATCTCGCCGCCCACGTTGTCGAAGTAGAGGTCGATGCCGTTGGGGCAGAGACGGTCCAGCTCGGCGCCGACGTCCTGAGTCTTGTAGTTGATGGCCGCGTCGAAGCCCAACTCGTCGGTGAGCCAGGTGCATTTCTCGTCGCTGCCCGCCATGCCGATCACCGTGCAACCCTGAATCTTGGCGATCTGCCCGGCGACGCTTCCCGTAGCGCCGGCTGCGCCGCTGATGACGACGGTGTCGCCCGCCTTCGGCTCGCCGATTTCCAGCAGCCCGAAGTAGGCGGTCATGCCGGTGCCGCCCAGAACGCCCAGCGCTACGGTTGGCTGGATCTGGTCATCAAACACTCGAAAGGGCGGGTTGCGCCCGTCCGATACGCAATAGTCCTGCATGCCGAAGCTCCCTCCCACCTGAGCACCCTCCGGGTAAGCGGGGTTCCGGGAAGCGACGATGTGGCCGATGCAGCCGGCGCGCATGACGTCGCCGATTTCCAACGGTGCCACGTAATCGGCCCGGTTCTCCATCTGTCCCCGCATGGAAGGATCCAGGGAGATGTGGCTGGTTCTGATCAGCACCTCGCCGTCCCCGATTTCCCGCACGGGGGACTCCCGGTACTCGAAATCCGAGGTCTTGACCATGCCTGACGGGCGGGCGGCCAGCAGAAACTGGCGGTTGATTTCGCTCATTTCGCTCATGGGGGCCTTCCTTCGCTTGCGGTTGGTTGCCCGGTTGGCCGTTTGCACTGGCGGTGGCTGCCCGGGTCAGGGAGCGGGATTATGCTTTCCAGGCATTCCAAAAAAAAGCCGTCTTGACTGACTATTTTGCCCTACCTATGCTGCCGGTTCCTTGGGATAGCTAGGAGGGAATGATGACCGTATACCGAAAAATCGAGCGTTTTGCAGATCCGCAGAGCACCAGAACGCCGGCGCACAAGGAGCCGGACCCGGATCTGGGCCACGATTTCATTCCTGGTGAGCGCTACACCTCCACCGAGTTCATGCAGCGGGAGTGGGACCGGGTGTGGACAAAGGTCTGGCTCATGGGCGCCTGGGAGGGCGATCTTCGCAATCCCGGCGACTACGTGGTCACAGAGATCGGCAACGAGAGCGTGGTGCTGACCAAGGACGAAAAGGGCGAGTACAACGCTTTTTACAACGTCTGCTCCCATCGCGGCAATCAGGTGGCCTATGGTCAGGGTGGGCACACGGAAACGTTCCGCTGCTCCTATCACCTGTGGGAATACAACCTTCGTGGCGAGCTCATCAACGTGCCCGATTTAGAGACTTTTCCTCAGGGCGCGCCCTGTGAAAAGCTGTCCATCAAGAAGCTGCCCTGCGCCAGCTGGGGCGGCTGGGTCTGGTTCAGCCTGAATCCGGACGTAGAGCCTCTGCACGAATTTCTCGGCATGATTCCCGAGCATCTGGACCCCTACCATTTTGAGCGGATGGCTCTGGTCAACGACGTTACGGTGGAGTGGGACTGCAACTGGAAGGCGTCCGTAGACGCTTTCAACGAGACCTACCACGTGGCGGGCACCCATCCTCAGCTGATGGGCATGCTCGAAGACATGGACGTGCAGATTGACTGCTACGAGCGCCACAATCGCTATCTGATCCCGTTTGGTTGTGTCAGCACCCACATCAAGGATGGCACCATCATCACGGAAGAGCTGAAGAACTTCATGCGCAGCTACGACCTCGACCCGGATTCCTACGAGGGTACGGGGCTGGACGTGCGCCGTGACATTCAGAAGCACCTGCGTAAGAACGGCGAGGCCATGGGCTTCGATTTTTCGGAGCTCAATGATGATCAGCTGACGGACGATTACCACTACCTGATCTTCCCCAACATCACCATGAACATTCACTGCAACAGCGTGATGATCTTCCGGCAGCGTCCCCACGAGTCTGATCCGAACAAGATGTACTGGGATCTGCAGAACTATTCCCTGATTCCCAACGGGGAAGAGTGGCCCGAACGGCCGCCACATCGGCAGTTCAAGCACGGGGAGGAGTCCATCGGTGAGGTGCTCGACCAGGATGCTTCCAACCTGCCCATGATTCAGCGCGGCATGAACAGCGCCGGCTATCGGGGCCTGTGGATCGGCAATCAGGAGCTGCGCATCCGGCATTTCCACAAGACGCTGGACGACTACATGTTCCGTAATCCCATCCGCTGGACCGAATAAGGGTGAAGCCGGTGATTTCCATCGCCGCTCTCGACGACGGCAAGATGATGGCGTGCAAGGTCGATGACGTGGATGTTCTGCTCTGCCGGGTTGACGGACAGTTCTATGCCGTTGCGAACCGCTGCAGCCACGCGCGTCAGGCGCTGGATGGAGGACGGCTGCGTGGTCACGAGATCATCTGCCCGCTGCACAGCGCCCGGTTCGACATTCGTGACGGGCGTTGTCTGGCAGCGCCGGCCACGCAACCCATTCAGACCTTTCCGGTGACGGTCGAGGGAGGTAAGGTAAAGGTATCGGTGGAGGGGGCTCAGCAGCCGGCGCGCCCGCGCTTCGGGCCGCTGAATTAGCCACCGAACCAGAAGCAGTAACTGAAAAGCCGTAAAAACGCACTGTTGAAGCGGAAAACAGGGGCTCTGCAAAGGGCGCCATAAAACGAGAGAGAGGACGACCACATGGATCTACAACTCAAAGGCAACAACGCGGTGATCACCGGAGGCTCAAAGGGCATCGGCCGTGCTATTGCCGAATCCCTTGCCTCGGAAGGCTGCAACGTCGCCATCTGTGCCCGCAATCAGGCTGAGATAGACGCGGCGGTAACCTCGCTCGCCAGTAAGGGCGTAAAGGCCATCGGTGCTTCTGTCGACGTCATGGACGGCGACGCGCTGAAAGGCTGGATCGCCGCAGCGGGCGAAGAGCTGGGCGGCATTGATTGCCTGGTGACCAATGTCAGCGGCGGCAATGCGCCTGGCGAGGACGGCTGGAGAGCCAGCTTTGAAGGCGACATTCTCGGCGCGGTTCGCTGCGTGGAAGCTGCTACCCCGATGCTGGAAAAATCCGCCAACGCCAGCATCGTCATGATCTCTTCCACGGCCGCGTTGGAGAAGTTCATCGGCCCCAGTGCCTACAACGCCATGAAAGCGGCGCTGCTCAACTATTCCGGCGCCCTGGCGCAGGAGCTTGGTCCGAAAGGCATCCGGGTCAATGCCATCTCTCCCGGACCGATCATGATCGAAGGCGGCGCCTGGGATAACATCAAGCAGCACATGACGCCTTTCTACGAGGCGACGGTGGCCGAGATTCCCGTTGGCCGCATGGGTAGTGCAGAGGAAGTCGCCGCGCAGATCACGCTGCTGGCGAGCCCGCTGGGCGCGTTCACCACAGGTGCCAACGTCGTCATCGACGGGGGCTTCACCAAGCGCATCCAGTTCTGACCAGCCCCTGCGCATCCGCGCTGCTCGTGTCGCCCACGAGCGGTGCGGTTGCGAGGGTAACGGCTCTCGTGAAAGGGAGGCGGGAATTAAACGGTTCGTGCCCTGCCGCAATGGGCGGGGTGCCAGTATTCAGGGGGAGTCATGGCTGAAGAACGAATCATCGACGTCTATATGGTCGCTGCCGGGCAGTTCCACGACATCGACTACGCTCGGGTAGAGCTGCTGAAGCTGCTGGCCGAGCATCCGAACATCCGCACCAAGGTGGCTACCGACTACCATGACCTGGACGCCATTGCGGCCAGCGATTTTCTCATCAGCTACACCTGCAATCTGGTGCCATCTGAGCACGAGCAGATCGCGCTGCGTGAGTATGTCATGTCCGGCAAGCGCTGGATCGGCCTGCACGGCACCAACTCCATTCTGGAGTTTACTGACAATGGCGTGGACGCGCCGGAAAACGCTCCGATCCTCATGGAGACGCTGGGCACCCAGTTCATCGCTCACCCGCCCATCATGCCGTTCCAGGTGCATATCACAGATCCGGAGCACGAGTTGGTGAAAGGGGTGAGCGAGTTCGAGACGGACGACGAGCTGTATCTGTCGCGGATTCACGGTGACCTGCATGTGCTGCTGCACACCCATTTCAACGGCAACGCCGAGGGTTTTCTGGAGTCGGCGTGGCACGACGACGAGCCGCGGCCCCTCTACTACATCAACAAGGTGGGGTCGGGCGAGGTGCTCTATCTGAACCTGGGCCACTGCCGCGGGCACTACGACATGCGGCCCGTGGTCGCCTACTACCCGCAGATCGAACGAGGCAGCTGGGAGAAACCCGAGTACTACGAGTTGCTGCGGCGGGGCATCAAGTACTGCGTCGACAGGGTGGAATAAGACATGGCAAATCCTTTCCGGTTTGGCGTTCAGTCCTTCAATGCCGAATCCGGTCAGCAGTGGGCTGACCGGGTTCGCAAGGCGGAGGATCTGGGCTACTCGGCCTTTCATCTGGCGGATCACCTGCTGGGTCCGGGCAAGGCCCTGGAAGCGGCCAATCACCCCGTACAGAACCTGGCCGCCATCCCGGCCATGGCCTATGCGGCGGCGGTGACCAGCAGCATCAAGATCGGTTGCCGGGTTTTCTGCATCGACTACCACAATCCCGTTGTGCTCACGAAGTCGGCCATGACCATCGACATGCTTTCCGGCGGTCGGCTGGAGTTCGGGCTCGGCGCCGGCTGGATCAAGAGCGAATACGAAGCCGTGGACATACCGTTCGACGAGCCGCGTGTGCGTATCGATCGCCTGGCGGACGTCATCGAAGGCATCAAGGCGTTCCGCGGTGATGGCCAGGTCAGCGTGAAGAACGCAACCATCAACTGGCAGGAATTCGAAGGGCTGCCGAAGCCCATTTCCAAGCCGCCCATCATGATAGGCGGCGGCAGCCCACGCATTCTGCGCCTCGCCGGACGAGAGGCGGATATCGTCAGCCTCAACTTCAACAATCGTGCAGGCGCCATCGGTCCAGATGGGGTGCAGCTGTCGACGGAAGCGGAAACCGTCAAGAAGCTCGGCTGGATCCGGGAGGGCGCTGGAGATCGCTTCGACCAGCTGGAAATTGAGATCGGCGCCTACTTCACGGTGGTGGTGGACGACGCCAAGCCGGTGGTGGCGACCTTTGCGCAGATGTTCGGCTGCTCGGAAGAAGACATGCTGCGGCATCCCCATGCCCTGTTCGGCGGCGTGGACAGCATCTGCGAAGAGCTGCAGCGGCGACGCGAGCAGCACGGTATTTCGTACTTTACCGTTGGCGAAGACAACCTCGAAGCCTTCGCGCCGGTCGTTGCCAAGCTTACCGGTCAATGACGACGATCGCCGAGGCTCGGCAGCAGCTGCAGGAAAAGACGCCGCTTTCCCAGGAGATTGCTGAGGATCGCTCCGAGATTCTCAATTCCGGCCTGGCGGCGAACCTGGAGATGCCCCATCCCATCTTCATTCACCGGGGAGAAGGGGCCTATGTGTTCGATGCCGATGACAACGCTTACATCGATACGTCCGTGGGCTTTGGTCTGCACATGCTGGGGCACCGTCATCCGGAGATCGAGAAAGCCATAAAGGACAGAACCGAACTGGGTTGGATGTTTGGCATTCACACCACCGCCCAGCTCAAGCTGGCGACGCTCCTGCACGAGGCCAGCCCCTGTGCCGAGCGGGTGGTGTTCTGCAATACCGGTTCCGAAGCCACCATGTATGCCTTTCGAGCGGCGCGCGGGTTTTCCGGGAAGGACAAAATTGCTCTTTTCGACGGTTTTTATCATGGCGCCCACGACTACGGCATGTGGATCACCGATCCCAGCAGCCCGCGGGACGAGCCACGCAAACTACCGATGGGGCACGGCATTCCAAAAGCCATCGAAGATACGGTGATGTTGCTGCCTTACCGCAACGAATCCGCCTTTGACCTCATCAGGAATCACGCTGGCGAGCTGGCCATGGTTTTTGTGGAAGGCGTCCAGAGCTCGAACCCCCAGCCAGGCGCCGGTGAGTTCCTTAATGAGCTGCGCCAGGTCTGCCGGGACTGCGGCGTGCTTTTCGGCATCGACGAGGTCATTACCGGTTTTCGCCTCGATTACGGCGGGGCTCAGGGTTATTTCGACGTAAAGCCTGACCTGGCCACCTATGGCAAGGTGCTGGGCGGCGGCCTGCCCGTAGGCGCCATTGCCGGCAGCGCTGAGGTCATGGAGGTCTTCACCGGGCTCGCAGCCAGGAACGGCGTGTTCTCCGGCGGCACTTTCTCCGGCAACCCGCTGACCATGGAAGCGGGGAGCGCCGCGGTAGAACATCTGCAAGCCCACCCGGAAATCTACACCCGGCTCAACGCCGCCGGTAACCGGCTGGCGGGCGCCGTCAACGGCTTCTGCGAGGAAAGACAGATTCCCGCGCAGATGAAGAACGTTGGCAGCATGTTTCACATGTTTTTTCAGCGCGAGCCCCTCGACAGCATGCGCGACGTCAGCGGTGAAAATCTGCAGGCAGAGAAGGCCTTCTACCTGCACGCGCTGAACCGGGGCGTTCTGGTGCCTGGAACTCAGCGGGCTTTTCTGTCTGCCGCTCATGGCGAGGCTGAAGTGGACACGCTGATCCGCGTTTTCCAGGAATCGCTTGCCGACGTACAGGCAGAGGGCTTGTTCTCTTAGCTGCGCTGTGGCACATAGAGTGCTGAGCGCGCGTAACCGTCACAAAGCGGAGGTCTCATTCATGAGCAGACTGAAGAAACTGGAGCCGGAAGATTGGCCGGAAGATCTCCGGGAGATGATCAAGCCGGAAAATCTAACCGATCTGGAGCAGGGGCTGATGCGCTTCTTCGCCTACCGGCCGGAGCTGGCGAAAGGCATGATGGGTTTCGGGGGCGCGCTGAAAACCCAGCGCACCCTGCCGGATCGGCTCATCGAGCTGGTGCGTCTGCGAGTGGCCTTTTTCAACCAGTGCCGCAGCTGCATGGCGATCCGTTACACCGATGCCGTCAACGACGGCGTGACGGAGGATCTGGTCTGCTCTCTGGAAAAGCCCGCTGAGGCCGAAAATCTCACCGATGCGGAGAAGGCGGCCCTGAAGTTCGGCGAGCTGATGGCAACGGACCATCTGCGGATAGATGACGCCATATATGATGAGCTCCGAAAGCATTTTACCGAGGCGCAGATCGTAGAGCTGGGCATGCACGTGGCGTTCTTTGTCGGCTTCGGCAGGCTGGCCGCGACCTGGCACATGGTGGAAGAGCTTCCAGAGG
Organism: uncultured Pseudomonadales bacterium; assembly: GCA_947258825.1. Taxonomy (GTDB): domain Bacteria; phylum Pseudomonadota; class Gammaproteobacteria; order Pseudomonadales; family Azotimanducaceae; genus UBA7803. The sequence goes on along the minus strand of CAMYJX010000001.1, from coordinate 3,941 downwards.
CGTTCAAGGATAACAGCCAGCCGCTGACGCCCTGGAACCAGGAAGCGGTGGTGGTGCGCTGAGGTGCGCTGAGGTGCGCTGAGAGGAATTGCAGGGGTGGCGCTCGCTGCCCTGGCTAGGGAGAGAAGCGCCGGCTGTGGCCTCGCCACAGGCCGGCGTTTTTTTTAATCTAGGAATCAATATTATTTATTTTCAAAGACTTGATGACGATAAGCGATTTTGAGTCGAGATTTTTTGAGTTGGCATGCAGAGATCGCGCTTGCTCTTCGGCCCTTGTTGGTGCGTTGACGAGTGAGGGTTGAGCTGTGAACATGGCCGGCTGCGCCCATCCGGGGCATTAGTAGACAGTCAGGATCAGGAGTAGCCGTGGATCTAACGTTCAGCGTCGAAGACGAGCAGTTTCGTAACGAGGTTCGGGGCTTTCTGGCCGAGAAGTTGACCCCGCAAATGCGCGAGGCGGCGAAGAAAACAACAACGGTTTTTGCGGATAAAGACCTTGCCATGCGCTGGCAGCAGATTCTGTTGAAGAAAGGCTGGGCGGTTCCCTCCTGGCCGGTTGAGCATGGCGGCACGGGCTGGTCGCCAACCCAGAAGTACATCTTCAATGAGGAGTGCGCCAAGGCCGGCGCGCCGGGCCTGATTCCCCTGGGGTTGCGGATGCTTGCGCCTGTGCTGTTCAGGTACGGGACCGACGAGCAGAAAAGCCACTATCTTCCCAGGATGCTTTCCGGTGAGCATTACTGGTGCCAGGGCTATTCCGAGCCGGGGTCGGGCTCCGACCTTTCCAGCCTGAAGACGGCGGCGGTCAAGGAGGGAGACGATTACATCGTCAACGGCACCAAGATCTGGACCACCCACGCCCAGTTTGCCGATCATATCTTCTGCCTGGTGCGCACGGACACCACCGGCAGGCCTCAGGCCGGAATCACCTTTCTGCTGATTCCCATGAGCACGCCGGGCATCAAGGTGGAACCCATCATCACCATCGCCGGCGATCATGAGGTCAACCAGGTGTTTTTTGACGACGTCAGGGTGCCTCAGTCCTATCGGGTAGGTCCGGAGAACGAGGGCTGGACGGTGGCCAAGTACCTGCTGGAGTTCGAGCGCGGCGGCGGTGGCGTCACCCCGCGACTGAAGGTGGGCCTCGGGGAAATGAAAACCATCGCCGAGAAGGAAACCAACGGCGGCCGTCGGCTGGCCGACGATCCGGGCTTTCGGAAGAAGATCAGCGAGTTGGAGATTCGCACCCGGGCGTTGGAGTTTGCCGAGCTGTCTAATCTGGCGCGCATGTCGCGAGGTGAATCACCTGGCCCCGAATCTTCGCTGGCGAAGAATACCTCGGTGGAGATCGAGCAGGATCTGGTCACGCTAAAGCTCGAAGCGATCCAGCATTACGGCTTGCCCCATGCCAACCTGATTTCGCTCAATGGGCACAACGAGCCCTGGGTGGGGCCGGACTACGCAGAGACCGTCACCGCTCGCTATATGAACTCCCGGGCGGCTTCGGTGTTTGGGGGTTCGCGGGAAGTGCAGAAGAATATCATTGCAAAAGCCGTCCTCGGCCTTTAGTGCCGGGCAGGATCCTGGGGGACTCATGAGCACGACAAAGCGTATTTCGCGCGCCGGTTTGCAGGTAGCAAAGCAGCTGGACCGATTGGTGGCCGAGCAGATCGCGCCTGGCACCGGTGTCGAGGTGGATGCATTCTGGAGCGGGCTCGCCACCATTCTCCACGAGTTGGGGCCTCGCAATCGCGCGCTGCTGGCCCGTCGTGACGAATTGCAGGCAACCATTGATGCCTGGCATGTGGCGAGCAAAGGGCAGGCGCTGGACCCGGCAGCGTACAAGGCCTTTCTGCAGGAGATCGGCTATCTGCTGCCCGAGCCTGCGCCTTTCACCATCAGCACCACGAACGTGGATGACGAGATCGCCCGCGTCGCCGGCCCGCAGCTGGTGGTGCCGGTAATGAACGCCCGCTACGCGATCAACGCGGCCAATGCCCGGTGGGGCAGCCTGTACGACGCTTACTACGGCACCGATGTCCTGGCGGAGGAGCCAGGGCGCGAGAAAGGCACCAGCTACAACCCCGCTCGTGGCGAACTGGTGGTTGCGCTCGCCGCGAAGTTTCTCGACGCAAGCGTTCCGCTGGACGGTGCCAGCCACGCGGACGTGGCCGCTTACGGCATCGGCGGTGGAGACGGAGCCGGTCAGCTCAGAGCCGTGCTTGCCGACGGCGGCAATACCGGCCTGGTGGATGTGGATCAGTTCGTCGGCTACGTCAACGAAGACGATCCATGTGTTATTTTATTAAAAAACAACGAGTTGCATATAGAAATTCAAATCGATCGAGATCATCCGGTGGGCGCCGCTCACCCGGCCGGCGTCAAAGACGTGGTGCTGGAATCGGCGTTGACCACCATCCAGGATTGTGAAGATTCCGTCGCTGCCGTGGACGCCGAGGACAAGTGCCTGGTTTACGGCAACTGGCTTGGCCTGATGAAGGGCGACCTCGAGGAAGTGATGGAGAAGGGGGGGCGTACCATCACCCGCCGCCTCAATCCGGATCGGCAGTACACGGGCCGGGACGGCCGGCCGCTGACGCTGCACGGGCGCAGCCTGATGCTGGTGCGAAATGTCGGCCATCTGATGACGACCGATGCGGTTCTCGATGGGGAAGGTAACGAGATCCCCGAAGGTATTCTGGATGCCATGGTGACTTCGCTGGCCGCCGTGCACGATATCCGGGGCACCGGCGAGCTGCGTAATTCTCGGACCGGCAGCGTCTACATCGTGAAGCCCAAGATGCATGGGCCGGAGGAAGTGGCCCTGACGTGCGATCTTTTTGCCAGCGTCGAGGGTGTGCTGGGGCTGCCAGCGAACACCCTGAAAGTTGGCATCATGGACGAGGAGCGCCGCACCACGGTGAACCTGCGGGCGTGTATCGAAGTTGCTAAAGATCGCGTGGTATTCATCAACACCGGGTTCCTCGATCGCACCGGTGATGAGATCCATACCAGCATGGAGGCAGGTGCCTTTCTGCCGAAGGATGAAATCAAGGGCGAGCCCTGGATTCAGGCCTACGAAGACGCCAACGTGGATGCCGGCCTCGCGGCAGGCTTCAGCGGCACCGCCCAGATCGGCAAGGGCATGTGGCCCAAGCCCGACGAGATGAAAGAGATGCTCGAGGTGAAGGTTGGGCATCCTCAGTCGGGTGCCAACACGGCATGGGTTCCGTCCCCGACTGCTGCCACTCTGCATGCCACCCACTACCACCAGGTAGACGTTTTCTCCCGACAGGATGAGCTGAAGGTGCGCGCGGCCGCCAGCGTCGATGACATCCTGCGGGTCCCGCTGCTCGGCGGCCGTAACCTGTCCGCAGAAGAGGTGCAGGCCGAGCTCGACAACAATGCCCAGGGTATCCTCGGCTACGTGGTCCGTTGGATCGATCAGGGCGTCGGCTGCTCCAAGGTGCCGGACATCAACGACGTGGGCCTCATGGAAGACCGGGCAACCCTGAGGATCTCCAGCCAGCACATCGCCAACTGGCTGCACAGCGGCATCTGCTCCGAAGCCCAGGTCATGGAAACCATGAAGCGCATGGCCGCGGTGGTGGACGGGCAGAACGCGGGCGACGCCGACTACCGTCCCATGGCGCCGAATTTCGAAGACAGCGTGGCCTTTCAGGCCGCCTGCGATCTCGTCTTCAAAGGCCGAGAGCAGCCCAGCGGCTACACCGAGCCGGTGCTGCATGCCCGGCGCAGGGAGGCGAAAGCCCGTTATGGTGGTTAGCACTTCGCCCTGTGCCGGAGCATCGTAGCTTCCTGCTGGAGTCCACACCGGGCGAATACCGCCCGCGGCCGTTCCCCATCGATGACGTATCGGTCATTCGGGCCACCGTCGATGACGTGGATCGCTGCAGGCACCTCTGGCTGGAAGTTGGGCG